>JBJHCD010000014.1:0-19156 GCA_050485845.1 Pirellulaceae bacterium
TCCGGGTCCAGCAGCGACAGGGCATCCAGCGATGGCCGACGCCCCTGGACCTCCAACAGCGATTCCGCCCCGTTGAAGCAGTCGAGCAATTGCCGATCGCTGTTGAGCAACAGGCTGGGGGGCATGTAGCGGTCCAGCAGCAGATCATACGTGTGCAGCATGCTCGACTCCGCTCCGGTCCGGTCTTCAAGTCCCGCTCGCAGGCTCGGTCGCGGCGACGACGCCGCCGCGCGGCGGGGGATCGGCAGTCGCAAATCGGAGGTCAGACGCACGTTTCGCAGTTTACGAAACAGCTTGTGATGCTGGTCGATCGTGGCCAGTTCGCCCGATAACTCCGATGGCGACTCGCTGCTCCCCAGAAACAGCACTCCTCCCGGACGCAGTCCGAAATGGAACAGCGACAGCACCTTCAATTGGGCGTGTGGCTGCAAGTAAATCAGCATGTTTCGGCAGGAGACGAGATCGAGTTCCGTAAACGGAGCGTCCTTGAGGAGGTTGTGATGAGCGAACACCAATGACTTGCGAATGTCCGCCGAGACTTGATAACAGTCGTCGTGCCGAGTGAAGTACTTCTGCTTGACGGCGGTGGGGACATGGATCACCGACTCAGCCGGATAGAGGCCGCGGGCGGCGAATTCGAGCGAGTGACGGTGGACGTCGGTGGCGAAGATCTTCACCGCCATCGGTCTTCCCATCTGATGATACGCTTCATCGATCAAGATCGCCAGCGAGTATGCCTCTTCTCCCGTGGCGCAACCCGCCACCCATACTCGCAACGGACGGTCGGGGTCGGTAACCCGCAGCAAGTCGGGTAGCACCTCCTGTCGCAACTTGGTGAACGACTCCGGGTCTCGGAAGAATTGCGTGACGCCGATCAACAGGTCTTCATACAACTGATTGAGTTCGGCCGGGTCGTTCCGCAACCGAGCGGCGTAATCATCCAGCTCGCTGGCGTCAGCCAAGGCCAGTCGTCGCGCCACCCGCCGCGCGATCGTGCTCGGACGGTAGAGCGAGAAGTCGAGATCGTAACGTTGCCGGAAGATTTCGAAAATCGCTTCCATGCCGATCGGGGGAGGTGGCTCCATGGGCGCGGTGACCAGCAGTCCCTGTTTGAGGAGCAGCGGATTCCGAGCATGGCGGACCAGCAAGCCACCGATTTCAGCTGGGGGAAGTACCGCATGGACGACGCCCGTTGCCTGCGCGCTCATCGGCATCCCGTCGAACCTGGCGGTGGAGAGCGTTTCCGCAATGACTAATCCCCCTGATTGGGATACCTCGCAAACGCCACGCGATCCATCCGACCCACTACCGGACAACACCACGGCTACCCCCCGTGGACCACAGTCGGCCGCCAGTGAACTGAAAAACCGGTCAATGGGCAAGGCCAACCCCTTGGCGACGTCCTTGTCCATCAGCCGTAGTCGTCCGGACTCGATCGTCATTTCTTTCCGTGGCGGAAGCAAATAGACATGATTGGCTTGCACTTCGATTCCATCGGCAGCGCGGACAATCGGCATCGTCGTGTCGCGAGCCAACAACTCATCCATCATGCTCTTGAAGTCGGGAGAAAGATGCTGGATCACGACGAATGCCATCCCCGAATCCGCTGGAATCCCTCGAAAAAGCTGCTCGAGCGATTCCAAGCCACCAGCCGAGGCTCCCACGCCGACAACCATCGGTGGAGTCGGAGCTTGTTGCGAAGTGCTGAGTTTCGTTTCGTCTGACATGTTGGCTCCGAGCCGTGGCGGTAGTGGCGGCCGAATCGTGTTGCGGTTTTCCCCCGCGATGCCCTCCGTGGGGAACTTCAACGTCGGACCGCAAGTGCTGACGATTGTCCCGTCCGAGAGCGAATGAAAATCCGATTAATGGTATGGGGTCACGGGGGGGTGGCACAGTGGGGAATCAGTCGGAATCCTCAAGGAATCCTGCGGGGAAAACTAGTCGCGTTTCATTCCTCACACCCTGGTGTTGGAACGAGTTGACCTAGGGGGGGGAAATGCAGCGGCAGTTGATTTCCCGAGAGTCCATGATCGACAACCGGGCCAAAAGATTGTTCGGCCCCGAAAAAAAAACGACGCCGCTTGAATTCCCGAGGCTTTCGCTGGTTGATGACCAATCCACGAATGGGTACTCTTCCCCCTTGGCCCCGTTCGTGCCGTACCGGCGAGACGCCGAACTTCGCCCCCCTGACGGGCCACCGTTTCTGACGACTCGTTCTCGCATCAGCCCACCGGGAAACTTCATGGATTCAGGAGAGACAGTGTTGACCGAGCTGAAGTCGATTTGTGTGTTTTGTGGCTCGAGCAAGGGGAATCGTCCCGAGTACGCGGAAGCGGCCACGCGCATGGGGGCTCTGCTCGCTCGACAAGGTATCCGTCTGGTCTATGGAGGTGGACGCATCGGACTGATGGGAATTCTGGCGGATGCCGCACTGGCCGAAGGGGGCGAGGTGATTGGCGTGATTCCCCGGATGCTCCTGAAAAAGGAATTGGGGCATGGCCAGGTAACCGAACTGCGAGTTGTCACGTCCATGCACGAACGCAAGGCGATGATGGCCGAACTGTCCGACGGGTTCATCGCCCTGCCTGGCGGAATTGGGACGATGGAAGAGTTGTGCGAAATCCTCACCTGGTCGCAGCTCGGAATCCATCGAAAACCATGCGGCATTCTGAATACCGCTGGATACTTTTCCGGACTGCTCACCCTGCTGCGCCGGGCCGTGGAGGACGGTTTCTTTCGCGCCGAACAGCAACAGCTCTTTCAGATCGCCGAAAATCCCGAAGACCTCCTCCAAGCCGTGAGAAGCTACGAGCCACTGCCGGTCCCCGAGTGGCTCGACTCAACAGCCACGTGAGCCGCAGTGAGCCGCAGTGAGCCACCAGGCTACCTGACCAATCGACTACTTGATCCAATGGGGACCATGAGCCCTTTAGGACCCCGGCCCAATTGGGACGGTGAGCGAATTGGGGCGATCGGGCAATTGGGGCGGCGAGCCGCGTGGGAAAAGTCAAGCGAACAGCGAGTCGATGACGCGGCCATGGACGTCCGTGAGGCGGAATTGGCGACCGGCGTGTGAGTAAGTGAGTCGGCGGTGGTCCAAGCCCAGCAAATGGAGTAGCGTGGCGTGCATGTCATGCATGTGCACCTTATTCTCCACGGCCTGATGGCCGAACTCATCCGTCGCTCCGTAGCTCGTTCCCGCTCGGACCCCTCCCCCGGCAAGCCACATCGTAAAGCCGCCAGGATTATGATCTCGCCCCGTCCCATTCCGTTCGGCATACGGAGTTCTGCCGAATTCTCCTCCCCACCAGACGAGCGTATCCTCGAGCAGTCCACGCTGCTTCAAGTCCTGGAGGAGTCCGGCAATCGGCTTATCGACCGCCAATGCGTGATCGGCATGTTTGGGAAGGTTGGAATGTTGATCCCAGGCGGGATTCGCGCTGTTGTCGCCGTAGGTGACCTGAATGAACCGGACTCCCGACTCACAGAGTCGTCTCGCCATCAGACACCTGCGACCAAAGGCATCCGTGGCTTTCTCGCCAATGCCATACAGCTGATGCGTCTCCTCGGTCTCGCGGGCGAGATCGAGCACGTCGGGGGCGTGCATCTGCATCCGCCATGCCCGCTCATAGGAGTCAATTACCGCCTCCATGCGACTGTCCTCGGCGCGACGAGTCGCCTGTTCCGCGTTCAATGCCTGGAGCAAGTCCAGTTGTCCGCGTTGGGAGCCGTGACTTCCATGGCGACTCTCCAAGTGCCGAATGACAGGTTCGGCGTCGTCCGGCTTCCCCACGGCCGTCCCTTGGTAAATCGCCGGAAGAAAAGCAGGACCGTAATTGCGTGGACCTCCGTTGCCGGCGGACGGGCCCAGCGAGACGAAGCCCGGCAGGTTTTCGTTTTCGGTCCCCAATCCGTACAGAATCCAAGAACCCATCGACGGCCGAACGAAGTTCGTGGCGCCGCAGTGCAAAAAGAGGGTCGCGGGACCATGGGCGACCCCTTCCGTGTGCAGCGAGTGGATCATACAGAGGTCGTCCACGTGACGGGCCATTTCGGGAAAGAGGCTGGAGACCCATTGCCCCGACTGGCCATGTCGAGCGAATTCCCACATGGGCTTCATCAGGCGCTGAGTGGACCCGCGCATTCCCGTGTTGGCGATCACTCGAGCGTCGTCGAATGGCTGTCTCTCTCCATCCGCTCGGATCAGCGCCGGCTTGTAGTCGAACGTATCGACATGACTCGGGCCCCCCTGCATGAATAGAAAGATCATCCGCTTCGCTCGAGGCAGAAAATGAGGGAGTTGGGGGCTGAGCGGATCGTCGGGCCGGCCGGATTGGGCCGCGGAGAGTCCCGCGAGCGCAAGATAGCCGAATCCGCAACTGGCCGTGCGGAGGAGATCGCGGCGGGAGGGATTCCATGGATATCGCTTCGCGTTCATTTCCAGTTCCTATTCACGTGCATCTAATCGAGGTAGCGGAAATCGAGGGAGCCCAGCAGGGAATGGACAATCTCGGTCCAGCCCCGTAGCTTCTCCTCATCCTGCATCCGGCTCTCGCACAGTTCTCGCTCTCGCTGGGACGGAGTTCGCCCCACCGTTGCCAGGAACAGATAATCGAGCCGCTCCTGGTCACCGGAAATCGTTTCCAGCAACCTGGCCGCCGTGCTCCGGGCCTGTTCATGAACGAATGGGTGATTCATCATGAACAGGGCTTGGGGAGCCGCGATGGTTTGTGGCCGCTGACCGGTCACCACGCTGGGATCGGCAAAGTCAAATAATTCGAATATGTCGGGCAGCGAATTGCGGAAAACGGGGGCATAGACGCTGCGATAGTTTTCCCGATGTTCGTAATCGTAGTCGGCACTGGTGCGTGGACGGATCGTGTTACCCCCCGCGCAGGGCTGAAGCCGACCGCTGACCACCAGCATGGCGTCCCGCAAACTTTCGGCCGTCAGCCGCTTGCGAAACGCCCTGCCCCACAATCGATTCTCGGGATCCGCCTCCAGCAGTTCCGCCGAAGGAGTGGAGGCCATCTGGTAGGTTTGCGACAAGACCAGTTCGCGAATCATCCTTTTCGCCGACCAGCCCTCGTCCCGCAAACGAATGGCCAGGTAATCGAGTAGCTCCGGGTGCGTGGGAGTTTGTCCGGCGATGCCGAAGTTGTCGGGGGTCCGGACCAATCCGGCGCCGAATAGCCAGAGCCAGATGCGATTCGCCATGACTCGGGCAGTCAGCGGATTTTCGGAGTCCACCAACCAGTCGGCAAGCTGACGACGTCCACTTTCCGACGATGGAAACTCGGGGCGGGGATCGATGGCGGCCACATGCAGAAAACCGCGCTGGACCGGCTCTCCCAGATTATGCACGCTCCCGCGAATGTGAACCGACGTCTCCTCAATTTCTTCCCGTTCCAGCACGGACATGATCTGGGGACGAGGGGGATGTGCTGCCCGATGTCGCTGGAGGGCTTGCTCGAGTTCTCTCAGTGTTTCGGCTGCCTCGGCAAGCTCCTCCGAGTTGATTCGCGAGGAGTTCTCCGGGGTCTCCCCGTCCGCGGGAAGAAACTGTACGGCGTCCGCGATGACATGGCCGTCCGCTCCCTCGTTGGAAACGATCACAAAACTCTGTCCATCCGTTTCGAACTGGAAGGTTCCCAAACTGACAAACCTGCCTTCCATCGGTGGCGCGAGTCGTTGATTAATGCGTTTCTGTATTTCTCCGTCCGCGCTCATCACGGTCACCAGCGCGTTGCTGGCCCGATTGCCGCTCGGCACGTAGGCCAGACGGACTTCATACCTCCCGGACATCGGCAGTTGAGGAAGAAATGTCAGGGTCTTCTCTCCCTGTTTTTGATTCAGGTCGTGCAAATAGCCTTGGCCGATAAAGCGTCCGCTGAACTGCGACTCCTGCCACTCCCCGACCCGAACCGCCTGCTGATCATCGACCACGATCCCAGGCAGATGTTCGGGCTTCACCGCCACGGCCGCTTGAGAGTCCTCGGGATCGACCTTCGCCTTCCACTGGGCAATCTGACGTTCAAGTTCGGCTCGCTCCGCTTCAATACGAGTAAACTCGGCTTCCTCCTCGTCCGAAAGCGGCAGAGGACGTTCGACCCACTGGGAGACGTTGGCGTCTTGAAGCGTCTGAACGTTCCGCAGGATGGCGGCCAGAGCGTAATAGTCCTTGGTGGGAAGCGGATCGAATTTGTGGTCGTGGCAACGGGCACAGCTCAATGTCTGAGCCAGGAACGCTCGGCCCAAGGCTTCCAACTGCTCGTCGACCACATCCATCCGGAGTTGACGCTTATCCTGGTCTTCCAGGTTCGTGTTTCCCAGGGCGAGGAACGTGGTCGCCGTCCACTGCTTTTTTCGTTCCGACGCGTTAGGAGCCTCCAGCAGATCACCGGCAATGTGTTCGCGAATCATCTGGTCCAGCGGCCGATCTTCCCGAAAAGCCTCGATCACATAGTCGCGGTATCGCCAGGCATTCGAAAAGATCAACCCTCGCAGGGTGACCGATTCACCATAGCGAGCGATATCGAGCCAGTGGCGTCCCCAATGTTCCCCGAACTCCGGACTTGCCAACAGACGGTCCACCCATTCCTCGTAGACCTCCGGTCGCGGATCCGCGACGAACTGCTCGATCGCCTCGGGCGTCGGAGGGAGTCCCGTTAAATCGTAGGAGAGCCGTCGAATGAGAACCTCCGGGCCGGCCGGAGGGTTCGGGCGAAGTCCTTCCTGCTCGAGTCGAGCCAATAGAAAGCGGTCGACTTCCGTTATTCCCCACTCCTTGTCTTGCACATCGGGGAGCGGCGGGAGAACAATGGACTGATACGACCAATGGGCTCGAGCGTCCGGGTCCTCCCAAGGATTCGATCCGGGACGCTTCGGCTGCTCACCCTCCGCCTGCCGAGGATCCCAAGCGCCTTGCTCCACCCAACGTTCAAAATCGGCAACCACGCTGTCGGGAAGGCGACCATCCGGAGGCATCTGAATTCGATCGCGGTACCGGATGGCCTGAATCAAGAGACTCCCCTCGGGATCGCCCGGAAGGATCGCCGGTCCAGAGTCTCCTCCCAGTTTCCAGCCGGCGGCCGAATCGAGTCGCAAGCCGCCATCGGGAGCATCCTCGTCCTGATGACAGTCGTAACAACGTTCGACCAGTACGGGCCGTATCCGATTCTCAAAGAACTCGAATTCCGCCTCCCGCTCAATGTCCGGAACAGCTTCCCGGTCAGCTTCTCGGTCAACCGAGCCGGTTGATTCCTGGGCCTGAAGAAATTGAGAGGAGAAATCGGGATCCAGGACCAGAAACGAGAGGAGCAACGCGCAGCACGTCGCGAACGTGAAACGGAGGCCCGCTGCAGCTCGAGCCGTCTCGGCACTGCTCCATGCCACCATCTGGGGGGTCAAGCGAAGCGTCGGCTGATTGTTCCATGTTATGGCGAGGGCGTTCTGTCGCAGCATGATTTCCGTGGCGAGCGTTGTATCTCGGGCCGAGGAGAATGGAAGGGGAACGGTAGGAGAACGGGAATGGAGGTGGGGTGGGGCTTCGCGGCCGTGGGGGGGGTATGTACACTTGCTGAGCGAAAACCTCTCCCGACACCCAGTGATTGTACCGAATTTCAAATGGAGTTGCAGCGGAATTCTCCCCTTTCGGGCCCGGACAACTTCCTAGGTGGACCCGTTGGTGGTGGGGATTTACCATGGGATTGTCTTTCGTAATCCTCTCGGTCATTCACTTCTGGCGGAAATCGAGTAGCCATGCATTCAAGGCCCAGTAACTTATCGGACTGCCGTTTGTGGTCCCGCATTTTTTGTTTCGGGAGTGGTCAGATGGATCGAATTGTTGCGGTCGTTCTGGTGGGAATCGTCGTGATGACGGGCTGGCAAGCGACGGCACCGGTTCGAGCTGAAACGCTGACCGCGGCGATGGAGCGGCTGAACGAGACGTCGGATCGTTCCGTCCCATGGCGTGGGCCGGCACAACTGCTGCAGGAGGAAGGGGCCGGCGAAGGCCCAGCTTGGGATCCGAAACTGGGCCTGCTGACCAGCGGCGGAGGACATGTTTTTCGTCGAGACTTGGAGGGAAACGTTTCGATCTTCCTGAGGGATGCTGGTTCCAATGGTCTCTTATTTGATCGCCAGGGACGCCTGCTGATTTGCGAGCCGGTGCGTCGCCGCATGAGCCGACTGGAGCAGGACGGAAGCTTGACGGTTCTGGCGGAACGCTTCGAGGGGAAACGATTCAACCAACCCAACGACCTGGCGCTCGATTCCAAGGATCGACTCTATTTCACCGACCCGAATTACGGCGACCGGCGAGCGATGGAGATGGAGGATGCCGAAGGGCGAAAGATCGAAGGAGTCTACCGGATTGACCCTGACGGGACACTGTCGCGGATTATCACGCACGAAGTCGACCGTCCCAATGGGATCGTTGTCTCGGCGGATGATCGCTTTCTGTTCGTCGCCGACAATAACAACAATACGGTTGGTGGAGCCCGCAAGCTGTGGCGATTTGAATTGCGGGATGACGGCGAGGTGGACTTGGGGTCGCAAACCTTGATTTTCGATTGGGAGACGACTCGCGGTCCGGATGGATTCAAGCTGGACCGGGAAGGGAGGCTCTTCGTGGCGGCCGGTCTCAATCGGCCTCAGCCACCGGCCGAGACGGCCGACAGGCCGACGGCCGGGATCTACGTTCTGACTCAGGACGGAACACTGCTCGATTTCCTTCCCATTCCCCGCGACGAGACGACGAACTGCGCGTTTGGGGGCGAGGACTTGCGGACGTTGTTCGTTACGGCGGGTGGGACGCTCTGGAGCGTCCCCGTGGAGGTCCCGGGAAATCCGGTCTGGCCTCGGCCCTAACGGCACTTCAGGAAATCGCGTTCGATCGGTTCGGTCCCCCAACTACTCCGCCGGCACACCATCTCGTACTCCTACTCCTACTCCTACTCGTACTCCTACTCGTACTCAGCATCGCGGTACTCGTACTCGATCGTTGCTTCCGAGCCATCCCTTTGAGTACGAGTACGAGTACCGTTTCACTGAGTACGAGTACCGTTTCACGGAGAACGAGTACGATGGGGCTGATCAATACACGTTCGCCTAAAGTGCAGGGCCCGAGTGGATATTCTGAAAAGCAAGCTCCCTATAACAATCTCTCGGATTTAATCTCTCGGCCTGGTCTCCATTGGCCCGAAGGGGGGCTCCGCCCACCTACGGAGATTTTATTGTTGATTGTTCTTCCGTAGCGAGTTAACTTACAAGCGGTTGGTGGTGCGGGCGCTTTGCTCTGCCAGTAACTTCTTTGATGATCAACTTGTGACGAAACCTCCTGGGGGTCGGCCGGCAAACGCCGTAGGGATCGATCGCGGTTTTCGCTTCGGTCCTTGTGCAGCGCGAGGCAGCGAGCTTCGCGTGGTGATGCAGTTGCCGCCGACCGGCAAAGTAACCCGGACTTGGACTCGATCGAAACCGAACAGGCAAATGGCCGTGGGATTCGGTGAGTGAGCCCGGAGTTCGCGAGCAGGGTTCGAGGGTGAGGAGTTCGCGATAGGCTCCCGCTTGATTTGCGAGGTCATTCCGCTCGGTAGCTGATCGAGACGCTACCGTCGTTGAGGTATGGGCGGCAACACGCGGCACGACGTGCCGTTCCGTGTTCGACCGCGGGACTACCGTCGCATTCCAAGCAGGGATTTCCTCATGATCGTCACCACGCAGCGTCCGCCGAGCAGTTCGCCGGCTTCCCCGGATTCGACCACCGCGCGCGACCGAGAGCAGGATCGGCAGGAGCCGACTGCCGATCAGCACGCGGAAGCATCCAAGTACCCCTACCCCGGAATTCCCGTCACCTGTGATGGGGCCGAGGCGGTGGTTTGGGCCGAGACGCGAATCTCGCAAGGGACGGGGGCCTACCCCATTACCAGTTCCACCACGATGGGAGGCGGCTTTAACGCGGCGGTCCAGAATGGGGAAACGAATCTCTGGGGCGACCCACTGGTCTTTCTGGAACCGGAAAGCGAGCATTCGTCGGCTTCATTCTGCGAGGGATTCGCTCTGGCGGGCGGGCGAGTCACCAATTTCACGTCAGGCCAGGGCTTGGTGCTGATGAAGGAAGTCTTGTACACGATCGCCGGCAAGCGGCTTCCCGCCGTGTTCAACATCGGGGCTCGAGCACTCACCAGCCACTCGCTGAACGTCCATGCGGGGCATGACGATTTGATGAGCGTGGCGGATTGTGGCTGGGGGATGTTGTTCGCTCGCAATGCCCAGGAGGCAGCGGACCTCTGCCTGATCGCTCGGCGAGCGGCCGAGGCATCGCGGACTCCTTTTTTCAGTGTCCAGGACGGTTTTCTGACCACGCATACTGTCGAAACGGTTCGCTTGCCGGAATTGCCGTTCATGAAGGATTTCATCGGCGACCCGAGGGAGAAGCTGATCAACCTGATGGACCCGGAAAACCCGGTGATGTCGGGAGTGGTGCAGAATCAAGACTCCTACATGAAAGGCAAGATCGCTCAGCGGGCCTACTACGATCAAGTGGCACCCGCGCTGCGGGAAGCCTTTGACGAGTTTGGGAAGCAGACCGGGAGGAAGTATGACTTTCTCAGTCCCTATCGATGCGAGGATGCCGAATACATCCTGCTCGGGATGGGCAGCTACATGGAGACGGCCCAGGTGACCGTCGATTACCTGCGGGACAAGCTGGGAGTTGCCGCCGGGTGCATTACTCTGTACTGCTTCCGCCCCTTCCCCATGCATGAAATTGTGCAGGCCGTTCGGCATTGCCGGGCGCTGACCATTTTCGAACGAATGGACGATCCCCTTTCCACCGCGGGGAATCACCTTACCCGGGAAGTGAAGGCGGCCCTGTATGACGCGTCGGTCGGCCAGGGAGGGCATGAACGTCTGGAGCAGGCTCCCCGAGTCTACTCGGGCGCGGCGGGACTCGGTAGCCGCGATGTTCGGCCTGCCGACATCATTGCCACGTTCGAGAACATGCGTCATCCGACGCATGAATTCTTCTGTGTCGGAATCGAGCACCCGCTGGCTTTGAAGCGCACCGATGATCCCGATTTGCGGCCTGCCGGTGGTTTCTCCATGCGCGGGCATTCAGTCGGCGGTTTTGGCTCGGTGACGACCAACAAGGTCATCGCCACGATTGCCGGGGATGTCTTCGGAAAAGACGTACAGGCCTATCCGAAATATGGATCGGAAAAGAAGGGACTTCCCACGACCTATTACCTCACGATCGCCGATGAACACATTCTGACGCACAGCGAACTGGAACATGTCGATCTGGTGATTCTCAATGATGTCAATGCCATCTTGGGGAACCCGCTGAAGGGACTCTTGGCCGGCGGAGCGATCTTCATGCAGGCGGCCGACGCCGAACCCCGGAAAGTTTGGAACCGAATTCCACTCCGGCACCAGGAGACCATCCGCTCGAAAGACCTCCATGTCTATTTTACCGACACGGTGAAGATCGCCCGCGAGGTCGCTCGGGAAGCCGACCTGCAGATGCGGATGCAGGGCATTGTGACCTTGGGTGCGTTTCTCAAATTGACGCCCTACGCCCAGCAGAGCGGCATGTCGGACGACGTCGTGATGGCGGGTGTCGAGAAGGCGTTGCGGAAGTACTTCGGCAAGCGAGGGGAACATGTGGTTCAGGACAATCTGACCTGTGTTCGCCGCGGATACACGGAGCTTCAGGAGATTCCCTGGCGAAGTTGGACTCAGCCGGATCAATGAATGGGCGACCATTTCGATAATAGCTTGGAAAATATTGGAAAAAAATTACCTCCCTATCGAGCGATGATTGAACAAATTCTTGCGACTCTTTTGCGAAGAGGACTAACCGATGTCGAGCCTTCCTGCCGCTCCCCGTTCTTCCATGAATCAAGCCCATGCCCGTGACCCTCATAACAATAATTCCTACGGCACTTTGGTCGATGGTGATTACCGCCGAGTGACGCTGCCGGTGCTGAACGTGGACGAGTTCAATGAACAGGTGATCCGAAGTTACGAGGAAGGAAACGCCGAGAATGGGCTCCCGGCTGATCTGGCCGTGGCCCGGTCGCTGGTTCCCGCCGGGACGGCCACGTTACGCGATTTCAGCTACGTGGCTCCGGAAATCCCCGAGTATCTACCGGAGAACTGTACCGGTTGCATGGACTGCGTGACGCTCTGTCCCGACACGGCGATCCTGGGGAAGGTCAAGAGCGAAAGCGAATGGGAAACGCTGCTGGGACGGATTCCCGATGCCGATGAACGGGAATCATTCCGCCGGCAGTGGTCCCAGCCCCGGAAGTATTACGATGGCCCCAAGAAGAAACTGGGTGAAGGAGGAAAGTTCGCCATCATCATTGACCCCAGCAAATGCAAGGGATGTGCCGAGTGCGTGACGGTCTGCGACGATCAAGCCTTGCGGATGATCGCCAAGGACGATGACGTGCTGACTCAGATTCAAAAGAACCACCGACACTTCAAGGAGTGCGGTCCTTCCGACGACCGGTATGTCAATGACAATTTGCTGATCGACATGATGCTGAAGGAGCAGACGCATGTCTATGTCGGTGGAGCGGGAAGTTGTGCTGGTTGCGGTGAGGGGACCGCACTGCGAATGCTCTGCGCCGCCGTGGGGGCTCGGCATGGTAACGATTGGGGCATTCTGGCGGCGACCGGATGCAATACCGTCTACACGTCCACCTATCCCTACAATCCTTATCTGGTTCCCTGGAGCAACTCCCTGTTCGAAAACGCTCCGGCCTTTGCCATGGGAGTTCGGACGAGGTGGGACCAGTTGGGGTGGAGCGACAAACCACTCTGGTGCATCGGGGGGGACGGCGCAATGTTCGACATCGGGTTCCAGTCGCTCTCTCGGATGCTGGCCACCGGGATGAATATCAAGGTCTTCGTTCTCGACACGCAGGTCTATTCCAATACCGGGGGCCAGGCTTCCACCAGCACCTTCACCGGGCAAAACACAAAGATGAGCCTACATGGAAAGGTGATCGGCGGCAAACAAGAGCGACGAAAAGAAATCGCTCAAATCGCCATGATGCACCCCCGCACGTTCGTCGCCCAAACCACTTGCGCGCACACCAATCACTTCTACCGCAGTGTGTTGGATGCCATGGAATTTGACGGCCCGGCGCTTGTCTGTTGCTACACCACATGCCAGCCGGAACATGGTGTCGCCGACAACATGGCCACTGATCAAGCGAGATTGGCCGTCGATACTCGCGCCTTCCCGCTGTTGATCTACGATCCGCGGAAAGGGGACACGATTCGTGAGCGGCTGTCGCTGCAGGGGAATCCGGCGACGCAGGAAGATTGGTGGACCAATCCCAAGACGGGAGAGGTCGTCGACTTCATCGACTTCTGCCGTAGTGAAGGTCGATTTTCCAAACACTTCGATCGAGATGGCAAGCCGAGTGCCGTGCTGGAGATGGCTCGGCAAGACCGGCTCGAAAACTGGCACCTGCTGCAGGAACTGGCCGGAGTTCAGCGTAAACCGGCCCCATCTTCCCCCTCGGGAAACGGCAATGGCAGCGGCCTGCCCCATGGAAAGCGCGCGGCTCACACACCCGCCGCCAATCCAACCAAATCGGGATCGCAATCGGCACCACAAAAAACGCCACCATCAAGTACTCCGGCGTCCGTCGGTGCCTCGTTGCAATATTGGGATGGGGCATCCTGGGTTCCCGGAACCCTCCGCTCCTTGACCCCTGCCCTGCTCGACCTGCAAGACGGGACCGAAATCGAAGTCCCGGCGGAGGTTTTCGGCGAAGCGGTGGCAAGGGGTGTTGTTCGGTTGACCTCCTAGTCGTCATACTGTCCGAGCGGATGGAAAAGTGGATGGGGTGATTCGGCGATTCGGTTTGTCGACGATCGGGTGATTCGGTGATTCGGTTCAGGGTGTAAGGCACCGAGCCGCGACGTTTCCCCTCGGTCACACTTCCGAACCGGGCCATTTCTGATCCCTGTAAGTTTTCAATTCGCGCCGTGAATCGGTGCGGCCGGGAGACTACGAGGCTGTGCCATCGATCGAGCCGTGCCATCGATCGAGCCGGGCCATCGATCGAGCCGGGCCATCGATCGGACAGTGACACCACTAGAGGAGCAGCGAGGCGAGCATGGGACGTTTCGCGGTCGCCGCTATTTTCGCGGGGGCCGACCAGCCCTTACACTTCGAACACTTCACTCGACCAGAACTGACCGAGCAGCAGCTGTTGGTGGAGGTTGCCTGCTGTACGCTCTGCGGAAGCGATCTCCATTCGCTCCAGGGTAAACGTCAAGTTCCGGTTCCGACGATCCTGGGCCATGAGGCCGTGGGGCGAGTGGTCGAGTGGGGGGGGAGTCAGCCCGTGCGGGACTTGACGGGGCGAGAACTCCGCTCGGGTGACCGCGTCACCTGGGGGATTGCCGCTTCGTGTGGTGAGTGCTTTTACTGCCGGAAGGGGATCCCGCAGAAGTGTGAGTCGTTATTCAAGTACGGGCATGAATTGGTGAGCGACCGTCATCCGCTCAGCGGCGGACTGGCGACCCACTGCCATTTGAAGCGGCAGACCCCCGTGCTGAAGATTGCCGACGAACTCCCGGACGAAGTGGTCGCGCCGGCCAATTGTGCCACCGCGACCGTGGCCGGGGCCCTTCGAGTGGCAGGTGGTTGTCGCGGCGATGTCGTTCTGATTCAGGGAGCGGGAATGCTGGGGCTCACGGCCGCCGCGCTCTGTGCCGAGCGGGGAGCCCGTCGGGTGCTGATCACCGACGTGGAACCAAGCCGCCTTGCCTGGGCCGCGCGGTTCGGCGCCACGGATCCCCTTTCGGTCCGAAATGGAATCGATGACGTGGTCGAAACCGTGCGGACTGCCACCGACGGCAGGGGCGTCGATTTGGTATTGGAGTTGACGGGGAATCCCGAGGCGACGGACCTGGGGCTGCACCAACTCCGTATCGGGGGACGACTGGTGCTGGTCGGAGCCGTCTTTCCCGCCCCTCCCCTCTCGATTTCCGCCGAGTTCATCGTCCGCCGTCTCATCCGCATCGAAGGATTACACAATTATCGGCCGGACGATTTGGTGGAGGCCGTCCAGTTCCTCCAGGAAACCCGAGGTCGGTATCCTTTCGAGCAACTGGTGGAGCGGCAATTTCCGCTGCATGAACTGACCGAAGCCGCCCGGTTTGCTCGCGACACCGGGGCGCTGCGCGTCGCCATCCGGCCGAGCAGCACTTGAAAGGTGAAGACGCGAAGAGGGCTCGCCTGCGAGCCGATGAGGCCGAGAGTGAGGTGGGAATGAGGTGAGGAGCGAGGTGGGAACCGAGTGAAGTTCGAAACAACTTGCGAGTTGAGAAATATCGTGCCGGCCGATGTGGGAAGAGGAATCGTAGCATGAAATCATGGAACGCGAATCAGACAAGGAACCACCAGCCGTACAGGAGTCAGCCGATGAAGTGCTCGGTCCGCCGGGCGACCACGCTCGTTTGCCTGGTGTTCGGCTTCTGGTTGTGCGGCCCTTCGGGGAACCAGGTTTGGGCGCAGCCGGCGTCCCCTCCGACTCGAGGTCCCGTGGTTGAGCTGGAAAAATTGAATTGGCTGATGGGAGTCTGGCGCCATATCCCGGGGGAGGAATTCGAATTCGAACAGCATTGGTCCTCCCCCGTCGATGATTCCATGATGGGAATGTTCCGGTTGGTCTCCGATGAAAAGGTCGTGGTATATGAGTTTCTCCTGTTGGAGAAACTGCCGGAAGGACTGTTCTTGAGGATTCGGCACTACCGCCCCGGGATGTTGGAGGTCAGCCGATTTCCGTATCGGCTGAAGCTGATCGAGGAGTCCGACCGTCAGCTCGTGTTCGAGAATCCCGATGGCAACCATCCCAAACGAATCACCTATCGCCGGTTGGGAGCAGGGAGGATGGATGTGTTGGTCGAATCGATTGAGGAGGGAAAGGCGACCACGTTTCAGCTCCGCTTTCAGCAGCCGACCGTGACGCTCCACGACCGGGAGACCTTGACGAGGTAAGTATGAACGACTCGCTTCGCAAGTCCTCGGACTCGATTCCCGACCGAGAGAGTCCGAGACATCCGACGCATCCCCCCACTCCCGCCGACTCCCCCTCCGACCACTCTTCACCAAATCACTCTTCACCAAATCACTCGTCCGACGTCAACGCTCGGTCCATGGAAGCATCCCCGGATGTTGCCACGCCGGTGGACGCCCCAGCGGTTGAAATCTCCCCCATTGACGCCGCGGCGGTTGACGAGGAGACGCTTCGCGAGTTTTGGGAAGATACGTCGGAAGTCTCCGTGGCCGATTTCGATGAACAGTTGGCGAATGAACTGACGGTCGAGCAGTATCACGAGCACTTACGCCATGAGGCCGTTCATCCCAGCCAGTGGTTGCTGCAGCGCGGTTTGCTGAAGGCCAGCGGCCAGTTGTTGGCCGAACTGCATCTCGTATGGCTCATGGCCCAAAAACTACGTCGCGACCGAGACTCCTTGGTCCTTCCGGGCTCCGACGCGACTCGTTCGGTCCGACTTCGTGACGGTGAATTGCTGGGTGGACGCCTGCGAATCGTCGAGCACCTGGGGACGGGGAGTTACGGTGATTTATATCGCGCGTGGCATGAAGGGTTGCATGGCTCCATGGCCGTGAAGGTGCTTCATCCAGGGATTACCGTCCCGCCCGACAACGCCGAGTGGTTGGAACGCGAGGGGCGGCTGGGGCGACCCGCTTCCGAGTATCCACTGATCGCCTTCGTGCTCCAGACGGGGCATGATCGAGGTCAGGATTTTTTGGTGATGGACTATGTGCCGGGGACGGACCTGGCGCAACTGCTCCGCTCGCGAGGAACCTTGCCCTGGAAAGAGGCATGTGGGTTTGTGCGACAAGTGGTGCAGGCCCTCGTTCACGCGGGACGCCTCGACCGACTGCCGACTGCCGTGCGTCCCAGTCACATGATGTGTGTCGAGGGAGGAACCATGCGACTGGTCGATTGGAGCTATGATCGCTTGCAGGTCGGCCGGGAGGCGAACCCTCTGGCGAGATCCCTTCCCGATTTGAACTCGGCGGCCGATTATCTGGCTCCCGAGCTGCACGAAGGGACTCGAAAGCCCGACCTTCCCAGCGTGCTCTACTCACTCGGTTGTACGCTGTTTCAGCTTCTGTCCGGCTCGCCCCCGTTCGCGGCGCACAAATCGATCGAGGCCAAATGCAAGGCCCATGTCCAGGTCGTTCCCGCTCGGATCACAAGCCTGGGGCACGCGGTTCCCGAGGGAGTGCAGGCCGTCCTGGACCGCTTGATGGCCAAGAAGCCGGGAGGCCGATTCCGCTCGGCCGAAGCCCTGTTATACCGATTCGACCGGCTGCTGGACCTGGCTCAGAAAGGATCGCCCACGGTTGCACCGGCGAGGGAACAGAATCGATCCCCGGGCGAATCGGTCCGGCCTGACTGTCAATTTGTTGTCACGGCAGGTCCGAAACGGGGGAAGGTCTTCCTGCCGGCCGAGGAGATGTCTGGCGTGGTCGTGGGGCGGGGCAAGGGAGCAGGTTGGCGAGTGGGAGGGGACGAGGCGCTTTCGCGTGAGCACTTTCGCCTGGAATGGACTCCCACGGGTTACCAGTTGTTGGACCTCGAGAGCAGCAACGGCACGTACGTCAACGGCCAGCGAGTGGCCAAGGCGGAACTAAGTGATGGGGACGTGATCACGGCAGGGAACACAATCCTGGTTTGCGAAACGTACCCTCCAGGTTACTGAGATGCTCGGGCGACCATCGTGCGGTTTGTATCGGGAGGATTTCCCGCGGAATGGAAGTGTTCCGAGGCACCGGCCGCCTCGTAGATCCTTTCCAGACGGGCTCGGAACGTCTCCGGCGGTGAGCCCAAAAGGCGGAGCGGCTTGGGAGCCAGCAGCCCGAGTGCTTCGGGGACATCACAAACTCGGAGAATATTCAAGAACGCCGGGGCGGCGGAATCCATGTGAGTCGTAGGGGGATTGGCGAGCGTCACGCCCGCAATGGTCGTCTCCCAAATTCCCGCATAGGCGGCACATAAGCCAGTCGCCCCTTCGCCACCCACCCAGATCGGGCCCGCTTGTGGGAACTGCTGACGCAGGTACCGGGCCGTGGCCATGATGTCCCAGACCTGCCCCGTCTCGACCGTGCTCCCGAGCAACACATGAGACCGGCGGACGTAATTAGGAGGATTTCGGTCGGTCCATCGCGATCCGCCGATCCCTCTTGGTTCGAGCACGAATACGTGTGCCGGATCTCCTGGTCCCTCGGAGTGCCAAGCCGGGAGGGAGTAGTCTTCCAAGGGACGGTCTGCCACCAGCAGCAGGATTCCCGCTCCATCATCCACCGCGGACTCCGCGATGGCGCGCACCTGGAATCGAACCTGGAGGGACGACTCCGTTCGGAGCCAGAGGATTTCCGCCGAGTTGTCTTTCGTGGGTTGTTCCTCTGTTCCAGTTCCTGTTTCTATTTCTTTCCCTTCCGCTTGACCCTGATTGCTCCCTAAGTCTCTCGAGGCTCGACGGGTTGAGGACTCGCGGCCAGTCCGTGCATCACGGTGTTCCTCCGTGGGGAGGTCCAGTCCGGGCCCCGGTTCCGCCGGCGGAACGGTATGTTCGATCGCGCCGAAGGTGACGCGCCGCAGTTTTTTGAGAAGGTCCTCTTTCCAAGAGTCAAAGGAGTCGGCCGAGGGAAGAGCCACGATGGTCCGAGGAACAAAGGTTTCGTCGATGGTGGTGTTGCGCTGATCAGGAGGAATATCATCCTCGCCGGCGAAAACGCGCAGTTTTTCGGGAGGAATGGGATGCGGTTCTCCCCGTGCTTCCTCTCCAATTACATCGACCTCGGTGTCGAGCACACGACGGGGATCGTGCTGGAGATGTGTGTTCATGAAGCGAGCCACTCCTTGCCGAATGTCCTGGCGGTAGGCATGGCCCCCGATGCTCACCAAAGTATCAAACTGATCTCCCGCGCCGTAGAGACTATAGAATCGTTCCAGCCGATTGCTGATCCGTTCGTTGGCATCCATGGGGAAGATGGCATCCTGGTCGCTGTTGACAAACAGGGTGGGTCGGGGCGCCAGCAGGGCGGCGATCCGCGTCCAAGGCCACTGGAAGGTGTTGTACAGAAACA
>JBJHCD010000015.1:0-4594 GCA_050485845.1 Pirellulaceae bacterium
CTTCCGCGCGAAGAGACCAACCATGGAATGGTCCGCTCGAAGAGCGGACACCAATGGATCGTCCTCGCGCGGAAGGATTTCAAAGGAGGGCGTTGGTAGCTGGCCAGTCCTTAAACCCTCGGGGGATGAACCCCGAGGGAGAGAGTCATGCAGACCAAATTGCAACCGATTACGTAGGGTGTCTTCGAAATATCCTTTCGCGGGGTGTCTTCGGAGTTTCCGTTTTCGGAAGGGGAGTTCGGCGATGGGACTGGCGGAGGGGTTAGGCGTCGAGCAACTCCTGGATGGGGGTGCCCGAGCAGATTTTCATGGGGCGTCCGACCGGAGTCATCAGTTCGCGTTGAAAGTCAACGCCGAGTGCCGAGTAGATCGTGGCATGGACATCGGCAATGTCGCGAGGATCGGAGACGCCGGCCAGCGGGTCCTGGTCAGCCGGAATCTCCTCGGGCGTCGTGGCCCCAATCACTCGTCCCCCCGGAATTCCTCCCCCGGCCAGCGCGATCGAAAAACCATGCGGCCAGTGGTCGCGCCCCTCGACGGCATTTATCCGGGGTGTCCTGCCGAATTCACCTCCACAGAATACCAAGGTCTGGTCAAGCAGATCCCGCTCGCGCAATTGGTCGAGCAGTCCGGAAAATGCGGCGTCGAGCAAGGTGGACTGCCGCTGCTGAATGGCATGATTGTTGATGTGACTGTCCCAGCCATCCAAGGTCACCTCGACACACCGCACTCCCACATCCACCAGTCGTATGGCCGCCAGACAGCCACGGCCAAAGGCCGAGTCGCCGAACGAATGGCGGATGGATTCCGGCTCTTCCCGTAAATCAAACGCCGACAACTGTTCGGAACTCATCATCCGCAATGCCGCCTGCGTGTTGACCATGTGCAGCGTCTTTTCCTGATCCAAACGGCGGAAGCGACGCCGGGCGAATTGCGAATCGAGCAGTGTCAGGTCATCGAAACGAGACTGAAGTCGCTGCTCGGAAACTCTCGCTCGCACATCCGGGACGGGAAAGGCCGGGTCCCCCATCTTGAACGCGTCCCATTGATCGCCCAGATAACCACCTCTCGCGGGCCAAGCCCCAGGTAGAATGGAGACGTGCCGCGGTATCTCGACATCGTCACTCAGCTGATGACAAAGTACCGCCCCCAGCGCGGGATGAAACAGAGTCGGATCGGGACGATAGCCGGTCTTGGCCTGATAGGTCGCCCGCTCATGGTCTCCTTCCTGAGTGATCACCGAACGAATGAGGGCCACTTGGTCCATCCGATCGGCCAATCGAGGAAACCATTCCGACAACTCGACTCCAGGAATTCTGGTCGGAATCGCTCGGACCCCGCCACCAATTTTGGATTTTGGATGAGGGTCGAATGTATCGAGCTGACTGGCTCCGCCTTGTAGCCAAAGGACGATCACCGAGCGAGGGCGACGCTTGTCGGAGTTGGGACTCTCAGCGGATCGGGCCAAGGCTTCCGCGATCCGGGGCCAACCCAGAAAGCCGCCGGCCCCGGCCCATTGCAAGAGCGTTCGCCGATGGAAATGTGTCGCCGACCCGCAAGGGGAATATTCAACTGAATCGCTTGGCATGATCGTTTCTCCCCAGCGGGGAATGGTCAGTGGTTCCAGGAGAATTCCGTGCTATTGAGAAGAGCCCAGTAGATGTCCTCGAATGCCGCTTGCCGCTCTTCTCCGCGGAGTCCCGCGAGCCGCTGCTGAAAGTGGGTCGCCTCTTCGTCATTGGGTCGTCGAGCGAAGACGGTCAGGAATGCCGACTCGATCGCCTGTGGGTCGGTGCCGGCGAAGCGTGCGATCTGCGCGGCGGCATTGGCCAGCGGTTCGTCTCGAGTTCGCTCGAAAAGCACCTTGCCGTTCATCATCAGCAATCGCTGCGGAATCGTTCCTCCTCGATCCGCGAACTCATCTTCTCCCATGTCACCAAATCGCTCGACAAACTCATTCCCTTGAGTGAAACGAGCAATTTGCGTGATGATGTGAGATCGCGAGTCGATGGTCTTGACGCAGCAGGCTTGCAGCAGTGACCCGGCAACCTGTTCGGGACGAAGTCGGGTGAGCGGGAAGACGGACCAGTGCTGCTCGTGCACTTCAGTCACTTCGAACTCGGCCTGGCTGTCCAATTGAAACACCTCGGTGGCGGCGATCAGTCGGATTAATCGGTGCAGGTCGAAATCATGTCGAGCGAAATCTTCGGCCAATGGTTCCAGTCCGGGAGGAAAGGGACCCAGCAGCGGTATGTCATCAATCGGCTCCACCAGCGGGCGCCCAAACAGCAGCGCCCACACTCGGTTGACCGTGGCCCGAGCGAAGGGGCGGTTTTCGGGATGCGTCACCCACTGGGCGAGTTGCCGGCGGCGATTCCCTTCGGCGGTGATCGAGTCCGACGAATGGTCCAGGGAATAGGGAGGTTGCGGGAGGACTTCGACCTCTTCCTCCGAGTTCAAATACTGGTATTCGTACGGTCTTCCCTGCTGGTCGATCACTCCCAAAGGGGAGATCTGGACTTCGGAAAAAAATGCGGCCAGACGATGGAAGTCTTGTTGCGTTCCTCCGTGCGGGTCACCGGCGCTACCCAGCAGGCTTTGCCCGAGAAAATCATCATGGCATTGCAGGCAGTCGATCCGCATGCCGAGGAAGGCTCGTGACGTTCGCCCGGCCAATCGAATCGGGTCGGCCGCTCCCTCGTCCACGGTGGCGGTCACGAAGTTCACTGCCGGATTGTTCGTCCAAATACCTCGACTCGACAGCAACTCTCGCACCAGGGCATCGTACGGTTTCCGATCGGCGATCTGATCGCTCAACCAATTTACAAACTTCCGGCGGCGGAAGACGACGAATGGACCTTGGTCGGCCCCCACGAACGCTCGAGCCAATCGTTCGGCCAGATAGTCGGCATGCCGCCGATCGTTCAGCAAGTGGTCCAACCACCATTCCAACCGCCGCTCGGCCGGAACTTGTTCGAATGCTCGAATTTCCTCCAGTGAGGGAACCGCGCCCACCAAGGCCAGAGCAAGGCGGCGAGCGACGATCAGTTCGTCCGCCCGGGGGGCGGTGGGAAGCCCTTGGTCCCGCCAAGCGTCTCGAAACTGCTGGTTGATGGTCTCGAGCGTCTCCTCAAAAGTGACCTCGGCTGCCGCGTCGGCGTGACGGGGAGGGAGGGGGCGTTGGATCATCGCCTCCAAGCGACTGGACTGCTTCAGCCAAGCCAGAAACGTTGTCGCGCCCAGCAGGAGCATTAGGGAAAAAAGGAGGTTTTTCCGCCACATGAGATGTTGCCTACTTGCGGCCGAGGTTGGTCTTTCCACACGGGCGATCGAGGAGCTTATCGAAAGCGGCGTCTCTTGCAAGTGGGAAGAAGCGACTGCGAGTTCATCGGGATAAGTTGACTATTCGCCAGGATTTCCATCATCTTAGCAAAGATTTCTGAAACGAAGGCGAATTCTTCACGGTATTCTACACGTCAATATTCTTCCTTTCCGCGAGGCGACCGCGACGGCCCGATGCAGGTTGATAGATCGACAAGCTGGATGGACGGATGATCCAAGACCGAATCGAAGAACTCGAAACGAGGCAGGTGGGACCCGAGTGGTCCAAGGTGGAGGATTCGCCGGCCGCTGAATTGTCGGAGTCGCGGAGAACGACCGGTTGGATCGGTGCCACGGGGCGTGGGGGAGCTTGGTGCTGGAAGAAGGTCGGCGATGGGGCCGGTCGCGTGTTCGGCTTCATTTCGTTGGTGTTCGGCTTGTCTGCCATCGCGACCATTCCGCTGCTGCAATTCGTCAGCTTGGGCTACTTGCTGGAGGTGGCTCGCCGCGTTTCCCTGCGGGGAAGATTGCGAGATGGTCTGATTGGGCTTCATCAGGCCGCTTATCTGGGGCGGTTGGCTGTTGGAACGGGACTGGCTTCCTTGCCGCTGTTGATTTCCAGTCATCTGGGATATTCGGCCTTGTTGATCGAGCCCTCGGGACCGGCGGCGATCCGCGGGGAGCGGATCACCTGGGTGCTGGGTGGGTTGTTCACGTTCCACGTGCTGGCCGCTTGGTACGCGGGGGGACGATGGCGAGATTTTCTCTGGCCTCTACTGGCTCCCTGGATCCTGGTGCGACTGGTTCGACATCGTCCATGGCGAGCTTGGTTTCCTCCCGCCATGCTGCTTGAGGCACTCTGGCATGGGGAGTGGTGGCGAGTGTCTCGGGATGCCTGCTGGGATGTGTTGGCGGGACTGCGTCTCCCGTACCTTTGGTGGCTTGGATTGCGGGGCTTCGTCGGAACGCTGTGCTGGTTGCTTCCTCCGGTCTTTTTGCTGGTGCTGGCAGTGGAATCGGATCAGGATGGGGCTCCCTTGTTGGGAGTGATCGGCATGGTGTTGATGATTTATGTGATGCTGTTGCTCCCTCATCTCCAGGCCCAGTTTGCTCGGCAGCAGCGATTTCGGGCCCTCTTCGATGTTCGAGCTGTCCGGCGAGGATTTCGCCGGGCTCCGGTGGCCTACCTCGTGGCAATTTCCGGGACGCTCCTTCTGGCCACGCCGCTCTATTTGTTGAAAATCGAGGCTTCGCCGCATGGGGTGGTCGTGGT
>JBJHCD010000015.1:4604-18631 GCA_050485845.1 Pirellulaceae bacterium
CCTCTTCTGTGTCACCTTTGGGATTCCGGGGAGACTACTGGTCGGCTGGTCGCTGGCTCGCTCGGAAGGGGCATCCCATGACCGGCATTTCTGCTTTCGATGGGGGGCCCGCCTGCTACTCCTTCCGCTGGTGGCCTTCTACGTGCTACTTGCTCTTCTCACGCAGTATTCCTCATGGCATGGCACTTGGAGCTTGCTGGAGCAGCATGCGGTGCTGGTTCCCGTGCCGTTCTTGACCATTCCCTAGGCCGATCCTATCCGGAATCCAGCGGGGGATATAAGATGAACGGACTCGACCATACCTTCCCCGACTCAACGGCTCGCGGGCGAGCCGACCATCCACGTTTCGGAGTTTTTGGATGCCGCTGCGGAACCTCATGCTGTTGCTGGGCACGCTGACGATTTCGTTGATCTGCCATCTCAAGGCACCCGGCAACCATTATGCTCGTCTCGTGGCCCAGGGGATTCAGCTGGTGGCCAGCCAGTCGGTGCATGAGACATCCGAGCGGCAACTGTTTGAGAACGCGATGTCGGGCATGCTGGAGGGGTTGGACGCCTACTCGCAATACCTTTCCCCCGAAGCACTCAAGCCGCTCAAGGAGGATCTCGATCAGCAGTTCGGGGGCGTGGGGATCGTAGTGGAGCAGAACGCGGAAAGCCAGAAGTTTGTCATCTTGAGCCCCAGCGTGGGATCACCCGCGCAGGAGGCGGGAATCGTCGCGGGTGATCAGATTGAAGCCGTCGATGGCGAATCGACGGAAGAGATGGAATTCCGGGAACTGGTCGCCAAGATTCGT
This sequence comes from Pirellulaceae bacterium, assembly GCA_050485845.1. Lineage (GTDB taxonomy): Bacteria > Planctomycetota > Planctomycetia > Pirellulales > Pirellulaceae > JBJHCD01. Next base: position 5,402 of record JBJHCD010000015.1, read on the forward strand.
GGTCAAGCAGGAACCAAGGTCCGGTTGCGGATCGGCCGAGCGAGTGAGGATCGCTCCTTGGACTTCACGTTGACTCGAGCGATCATTGATGTCCCATCCGTGCTCGGCGACCAGCGGCTCCCCGATGGGACCTGGGATTACGTGCTCCAGCAGCAACCCGACATCGGCTATATCCGGATCAACACGTTCGGCGAGCAGACCTCGGGAGAATTGCGGCGGGCTCTGGAGTCGCTGGAGGGTCGAGTCGGCTCGTTGATTATCGATTTGCGAAATAACGCCGGGGGATCCTTGATGGCGGCCGTGGACTGCTGTGACATGCTAATGTCACAGGGGACCATCGTGACGACTCGAGGCCGGAACAATCGCCAGCAGAGCGAGTACTCGGCTCATCAGGAATTGATGTTTCCACCGGAGTTGCCGGTGGTTGTTCTGGTGAATCGCTTTTCCGCCAGCGCCAGTGAGATTGTGGCGGCCTGCCTGCAAGATCATCAGCGGGCGACGGTTATCGGCGAGCGAACATGGGGCAAGGGGACGGTCCAGAGCCTGTTTTTCATGGAGGGAGGGCGCAGCGCTCTGAAGTTGACGATTGCCAACTACAGTCGTCCAAGCGGCGCGAATATTCACCGTTGGGATGAGGCCGGCGAGGAGGAGGAATGGGGCGTACGGCCCAATGACGGCTTCGCCGTCCCCTTGGAGGAAGCGCAATTGGTCGCCCTGGCCCAATTCCGCAGTCGCCGCGACCTGTCACTCGATCCACTCCCTCCGACTTCGCCCACTCCTGCCATCCCCTCTCCCACCGAGGACGAAATCTCATCGGCCGAACCCTCCAGCGACACGCAAGCCGAGGGAGACACGGAAGCCGAGGGAGACACGGGAGACACTGGAGACACTGGAGACACTGGAGACACTGGAGACACTGGAGACACGCAGGACGCGGAAGCTGACAGCGACACGCAGGATGCGCCAGCCGAGGAGGACGATCAAGTCTCCCAGGACGCGGTTGAGGAAACATTGAACGAGGATACCACGGATGACGTCGAGGTCGAGTCGTGGGAAGACCTGGATCCGAGTGACTGGATTGGTCGCGATCCGCAACTTCGGCGAGCGGTGGAGTATCTGCGGGGTGGGAGATGAGGAGATCGCCTGTCGCCCGCGCTGCTTCCCGCTCTGGCGGCAGTTGCGTGGCAGCCTACTTTAGCGACTGCAGGTAAGCGACCAGGTCCGCGAGTTGCTCGGGCGTTAAATTGGCCACCAAACCCTCGGGCATCGCGGATTGCGCGTGAGGCAACCGTTCTTCGATATCCTCCTTCATCAGTTCGCGTTGCCGGCCATCCGCCTCGCGAATCACCGTGCGATCCGCTCGCTCGCTGACAATGAAGCCTTCCAGAATCCGTCCGTCACCCATGATAAAGCGATAGGTCTCGTAACCTTGCGCCAGCTTGGCGCTTGGTTTGACGATCGATTCCACCAGTTCCTCGGGTGGGCTCCGCCGGCCGATCTCCAAGAGATGGGGGCCTTTCGGAGTCTGACCATCCGCCGTGGTGTGGCAGGCAACGCACGATTGCGATTGGAACAAGGCTTCTCCTCGCTGAGCATCCCCCGCCGTGGCCAGCGTTCGGCGCAGCACGACCTCGTAGCCCATGTTGCCGACCTGAAGATTGCCGATCTGATCCGGATGATTGGGATCGACTTCCGGGAGGACGACCACGGGGCCATCCTCTTCGTTCCCCTGGTCCGACTTCGCCGGCATTCCTGGGAGAGTGACGCCATGTCGGGAAAGCTGCCGCTGGAGATAGTCCGCAGTTTCGCGGTCGCTGTCCTGAATCGCGACGCCGAGTATCTCGGCGATCCGGCCCGTCATCTCCCATTCCACTCGGTCGTAATAGGGCCCTGCCGAATCAGGGCGAATTCCCCACCAGGAGCCGTCGTAGTCGGCTTCGCGGTAATGGAGGCGGATCAGTGTCGTGAGGATCGCTCGCCGCAATTCCGGAGAATGCGTGGTCCGCAGATGGCGAATCAAACCGTCCACCGTTTCGGGGCGGTGCAGGTATCGCAGTGCCCACAACGCTCCTTCCGCGTGGGGGCCGTCCAGAGCGTCCAAGCAAGGTTGGATTGCCTCGAGCGCGATCAGGGCTTGCACCGCCAAATGCGGGATCACTCGCCCCGGATCGGGCTGATCTTGAATGGGCCGAGTGGTCGGCATCTCGGAATGAGAATCGCGGATGGTGAGTGGAAGCAGACAGGGTGCCGCCGTTGCTTGTCCCAGCCGCCCCAGACTGATCGCGGCCTGCGCTCGAACCCGAGGCGACTTGTCGCTCAGGGCATCGACGAAGGGGTCATCCGAGAGCCCGCCGAATTCCGATCGGCGGTCGGTCAGCGCCCGCAAAACGAACTCACGAATCTCGCCGGCATTGGCTAGCTGCAGCAGAGGAACGTGGGAATCGCGACCATCCAATTGCTTGAGCGTGAACAGCGCTGCCACGCGGCCTTCGAGAGTCCGAGTCGGGTCCGCCACGATCGTGAGCAACTGTTGGCTCATTTCCGCATCGCGGCCTCGAGCCAACACTTCCCCTTGGACATGCAGCCGAACGACCGAGTTCGGACTGACCAGATGCTCGACCAGTTCTGCTGGGGATAATGCCTTCAAGTCGGGAAAGGGTTCCGTCTCCAAGTTCCGCGGGGTCACGCGGGCGATAAAGCCGACATTTGGACCGGCGTACACCGACGCTTCACCCCCTCGCCAGCTCGCAACGTAAAGGTGCCCACTAGCATCCACGTCCATGCCGGTCGCGCGGGGAATTTGCAAAAAAACTTCCTGCTGGACATCGAAGGTGGGGCCATTGACTGTCAGTTCATGCCGATAGACCTCGCTTCGCCCCCAGTCCCCGGTCAGCAGCGCGTCATGAAGCGGAGGAGGCCACCGAGGATTCTGAAGGTACAGGGCCCCCGTTCCTCCTCCGTTGCCGAAAGTTCCCATCGCCGGCATCGTCTCGTCCGTGAAGTTGGCGAAGAGCTGGGTATACCCATACCGGGCCGACTGCCTTAGGTCGCTGATCCGAGTATCCCAGCCCGCTCCATCGTTCGTGTTGTCGCGAGTGTAGATGTTGAGGAGCGGGTCGATCGCCAGATCGAATGGATTGCGAAGTCCCGTACAGAAAACTTCCAGCTCCGTTCCATCCGGCCGAACTCGGACCACCCCTCCACCTCGCATCACGACGGTACTTCCATCCTTGCCGCGCGCCTGCTGGATCCCATAGTCGCCGACACCGATATAGAGCCAACCGTCAGTTCCCATGCGGACGCAGTTCGTCGTATGGTCTCCGCCCCGATTGGTGATCTGCTCGGTCGTCAGCCCGGTGACAAGTACCTCTTCCGAGTCGGCGACGCCATCACCGTCGAGATCTTGAAACATGGAGAGCGTCGGTGGATGCATGACCCACACTCGGCCATCTCGATAGGCCACGCCTCTGGGATGTTCGACTTGAGCGAACAGCGTCACTTCGTCGACTTTGCCATCCCCGTTGTGATCGACGCATCGCAGGATCCTGCCACCTCCCGGAGTTCGCCCCAAGGAACCTTGTTCATCAACCGCCACATAAATCGCACCGGTCGGCTCACAGGCAATCGCCACCGGATAGCTCACGTCCGGTGGAGCGGCAAACAACGTGGCGGAGAAATCCGACGGAACCTGAACACTCTCCCGAAACAATTCCTCGCTCATCGGCTGGGTGCTTCCCCGCCCCATCCCCCTCGCGGGCCCAGGCCCGGGCCCAAAGCCAGGACCGAAGCCAGGGCCAAAAGAAGGTCCCGGCCCTGGACCCGGACCAAAGCCGGGACCAGGACCAGGTCCAAATCCGGGAGCAGGTCCTGATCCCGGAGGGGGTGCGAATCCGAAGGGCTGTGGCACATAGCCTGTTTCCCCTTCGTCCAACTGCCTGGCAATCGACTGCGTTCGCTTTTCGGCAAAGTCGCGCAGTTCCGGAGGCTGAGGCCCGAATGCACCAGGCACCCCTGGGAATCCAGGTGCCGGTCCGCGGGAGGCCATGGCCTGTTGCTCTCGGTCTCGGATCTCCTCCGTTCCCTTTTCGATTGCCTCCAACTGCTGCACGAGTTGCTTGCGAGTGAAAACCGAGCGGCTCAGTTCACCAAGCAGTTCCCGATACTGCTGCTTGACTTCCGGGATCGCCAACAGTCGGTCGGGCAGCTTGTTCTCTCCGGGGTAAGGCTTCATGACGCTGAGGTCCATCAACTGTTCGGGGGAACCCATCAGCAGGAGATTGGCAAACGAAAACTCCAGGTCACCTGGGATGAAATGAAACTTCCGCGATTCGGGTTCCAGATACAACGTGTAATAGTGCCCCAGGGCCAGGAAGTTTTCCAAATTCGAGGTCAGGGCATTGGCCGCGATGAATCGCAAGAACGCATCGACGTCCAGAAATGTACCGATCTGGGCAGAGAACTCTTCATCGGAAGCCTGATTCACCAACCGAGTGAACGCAATCACCCGCTGCTGCTCTTCCAATGTCGCCTCGCGTGCCGGCCGATACGAACCGAGATACGCAATCCAGTTCTCACCGAGGTAATCGACTCCGCGAATTCCAAATGGCCTCATGACCAGCCCGGTTGACGATCCAAAATGTTCGTTCAGGAATTTCGCATCGATCGCTTCGACCACCGTGTATAGCCCCAGGACTTCGTTGTTGAGCCGACCGGGGACATTCAGAGTTACTTCCGCCTTCGCGGTCCTCGGCACCGGGACCCCCATCTCGCGAAAGATCGAGTAGCCCAGCGTCTCGCGGGCCTGGGCGGGGTCGAGCGGCATGGAGTGCAGATGCAACGCTTCTCGACCTCCGAGATCTTGCTGGGAGAAGCGGGCGAAGTCGAGCATCATCGGACGTTTAAGACCACCGGCGGAGACCAGATAAGTCATGTCGCCCGCGTAACGGATCCCCACTTGCTCCCGACGTGCTCCTTCGACATCCACTCTCCCTTTCGCCCAACGGAACTCCGTTCCGAACAAGCCCCGCACGCTCTCCCGCTGGTTGGCGGCGGGGGGGGGATTGCCAAAACCAGCGGGGAGCGGCGGTTGCATCGCGTCGTACTCTGACGGCGACATCTCCAACTGAATCGACCAGACCGAAGTCGGGCCGAATGGAATCGGATTCTCTGCCCAAGCCTGAGTGGTAATGAGACCGACGAGGCCGAAGAGACCAATGGGGCGCAAGAGACCAATGAGACGGTAGGGACCAATCGGACGCGAAAGCCGTTTGGCGTTGAAGGTGCCGGAGCTAGGAGCGAGCATGATTTTCCAGAACGCCATTAGCCAACGCTTGGCGTAACGCTTCGCAGCCGCAAATTGGCGCATCAGGTCTCGGTCCTTATTCGGGATGGGGAGGATAAGGCGTCGGAGGAATCGCGTGGGGAAACCACATTCCTGAGAGTGGTTCGCCAATCAGCTCGTGCCACTTCCGTTGTTGCTCCGCCGTCAACACGGCGAGAATCCGTTCATGAACCGATAAGTGGGTAAGGTTCTCGTGAGACTCGTGAGCATCGTGAGCATCGTCGCCGTCCGCCCAGTCGAGGCGATAGCGGTCGCCTCGCAACCAGCCACGGGTCGAGTCCTCCTCGATCAAACGAATCTGTTCCGACTGGTTCGAGGTAAGCCCGATGGCCATGGCGACTTCCTGATCACGGAACGCGGCGGCCCCTTCGGCTTGGAGGCCCAACTGACGCAGTCGCCGCTGCTGCCACGGCGTCAGGATCGCGTTCAATCGGGAATCGTTCGTCCTCGCTCGTTCCAATGTCTGTCGAGCGCGTCTGGCAGGTGTGATCAAGCCGATGTCGCGAAACGACTCCACCCACTCGCGCCCCACTCGCGCCGTCCAGGCCGCTATCTCAGGCCGCTGGATGTCGGAAACTCCGAGATCCTCGAGAACATGAGGTTGGCAGAGTAGGTAGGACCGAGTTGCCGTGCGTAAGATTTCGAGGTCAGCCAGTATCTGCTCGACTCGCTCGGTCGTCGCCAACAGTTCTGCTCGCCGCTGCGGATCATGCCGCCGTTCGGTCAGAAATTCCTCGTAGAACGAGAGGGCCGAGCGGAGGACTCGCGTGCGAAGCATGATCCACTCGGGCCGGTCTGCCAGTTCTTCTTCGCTGAGACGGAGTAGTTCGTCCACCGCTCGGCGAGCCAACATCAACCGCGATTCCGCTTCCTCGGCCCTCAGCTGTTCGGCTCGATAAGCCTCTTTCACTCGCCTTTGTTCGACCAGAGTTCGCTCCCGTTCCGCCCCCACGAGAATCGCAATCAGGATGGAGCAGACTGCGATCAAGATCAAGCAAGACGCGCTGACCAGGGACAAGGTGGGGTGACGTCGCACCCAACTCCAAAACCGCTCTGCCACGGTCATGGGCTTGGCGAGTATTGGGCGACGCTCCAAGAACCGCTGCAAATCCGCCGCCATTTCCTCCGCCGTCTTGTAGCGGTCGGCGGGGTCTTTCCGTATCGCCTTCATGACGATGGTTTCCAGCGGGGGTGGAATGTCGGAAACGATTGATCGAGGGGAAGGTGGAAGCTCGTCGGCAATCTGCCGCATCAGAGCATGGCGGTCTTGTCCCTCGAAGGGGGGCCGTCCCGTCAACAGCTCGTATAACGTGGCACCCAGCGAATAGAGATCGCTCTGATGATTGACCGCGCCACGCCGCCCCAAGACCTGCTCGGGACTGGCATAGCGCAAGGTCCCGAGCAATTCGCCCGTGACGGTCAGCCCGCCGTCATTGGCGAACTGAGCCAGCCCGAAGTCCGCGATCCACAACTGACCGCGCGTGTCCAGCAGCAGGTTCCCCGGCTTGATATCGCGGTGGATGACGCCTGATTGATGAGCCTGTTCGAGTGCCGACGCGGCCTGGCGGCCGATCCTGGCAATCCAGTCCCAATGCGATGTTCTGCTCGACTTTTCCTCGGTGGTCAGCCACGCCATGGCCAGGGTGGTCGAATCGGGGTGGGTCGTGGGAGATTGTCTCGACTGCGCCAGACACGCCGAGAGACTCTGCCCCTCGATGAACTGCATCGCGTAATAGTGCACTCCTCGCTCGCAGCCGATCGCATGGACCGGGACGATGTTTTCATGTCGCAAATTAGCGGCGGCGGAAGCTTCGTTCTTGAACCGCTGTAGTTGTCGAGGGTCCAGGGCCGCGGCGAATGGGAGTACCTTCAACGCCACGCGGCGGCTGAGCGAGATCTGCTCTGCCTCGTACACCACCCCCATCCCGCCACGACCAATCTCGCGAATGATGCGGAAGTCTCCCAGCCTCCCACTTTCCGACTCCTCCCTTGAAGAGCCTGCTCTCACCGGACTCTCGCTCAATCGGCTTTCTCTCGAAGTACCTTCACCCGAAAAGCCTGTTCCGACCGACGCGCGCCGTCCCTCGATTCCTCGCCGGTCCTCGATGCTTCGTTGTTCCTCGATGCTTCGTTGTTCCACGATGCTTCGTTGTTTCTCGACGGGCGAAATTCCGAAACTGCCGTGAAAATCGTCTTGTTGGCGGACGATGCCCCCCAGTCGCTCCAAGCGATCCCGCTGGTCGAAGAACAGGGCGAGGTCGTCGCGCCATTCTGGATGGGCCGACAGCAACGCTGCTCGATCTGGAGCTTGCCCCGCTTCACAAGCTTCCACATACTTCAGAAGAATCGCGTTCAGATGGTCCTCAGGGCCGTCACTCGTGGAAGCGGCACTCGTGGAAGGAGGTGTCATTCGGCAACCTCCTGGTCTGTGTCGAGCAATTCGCGTAGCCGCTTTAAAGCGCGGAACAGCAGGCCCACCACGGAGGGTCGAGTGCGACCGAGACGCTCGGCAACATCGGCAACCGGCAGCCCCTGCAAATGATGTAGCTCGACGACTCGCCGTTGATCCTCCGGAAGTCGCATGATGGCGTGAGCGAGTCGCAACAGTTCTTCCATCCGAGCAACCTGGCCACTGGGGGATGAATCGTCGACGGCCAGGATGTGGTGCAGCCGAGCGGACGATTGCTCCAGCTGGAATTCAAGCGATAGTTCTCGGCTGATCTTCCGCGACGCCGCATCGAATTCGCGGTAGGTGGATCGCAGCACGTTGGCCAAGATGGAACGTAGCCAAGCGAGCCATTCCGCCTCGGTTGTGCCACGGAATTGATTTCGCCGCGCATGAGCCAGCAGAATGGCTTGCTGAACGACATCCGAATCGTCCAGCTTCCCCTGAAGGGGCGTCAGTGAGTTCATTTGGAGCCGAGCGAGTACTCGGAGGTAGTCGCGGTACCCCCCCAAAGGTCTCTCGTCTGCCTGGGACCCTGCCGTCATGCCGTTCATCTCCTATAAAGGTCCAGGACGCGAACCGGCTGGGAATGTAGCGCGAAATCTGCAAAAGTTTCTAGAGTTGGGGGATTGGACTTTGGAGTTTGGATTCAGTGTGAGTGCCCGTTTGCTGTCTGGCGAAGATTATCGCCGAAGGAGTTCATTGTGTCGTCTTCTCGCATCGGTACGTGGGGTTGCCAAGTGATTCTGGGAGACCGGGTTTCCGATCGGGCAGCGGGGCTGACTCCGCTGCGTTGGCCCACGACTCGGGGTGCCATTCTGTTGCTTCTGGCCGTCGCGGTGTGGTTGGGTCCCACGACTCCGCACGAAGCCGTTGGCCAGGATACGATTCCTCCCCTGCAATATGACACGGAAGTGCGAACCGAACCGGATAACGCTCGCTGGGCCGTTTCGGGATTCGGTGTACTGTTACGAGAGGGGCAGATCATTCCTCGCCCCAGCGAAGTGCGGCATCCACGAACGGCTGCCGGGTTGGATGAGTCGGGGCGTTGGTTGACTCTGTTTGTGGTGGATGGCAGGCGGACGGATTACAGCGAGGGGGTGAGCGAACGGGAACTAGCCGAGCTGATGCGGGAGTTTGATTGCCATGACGCCTTGAATCTGGATGGAGGGGGGAGCAGCATCCTCCTCTACCGCGATCAAGAGGCCGCTGACTCCCTCCGAGTCATGAATCTTCCATCCGATCTTTGGGGCCCGCGTCCCATCCCCGTGATGCTCGGAATCGCTCGCCGAAAATGATTGGCTCGCCCGCGAGCCAATGCCGCCGCCGATTTCAATCCACCCCGGAAACTCGGAACAAGTGATCTTCGCCTCGCAGCAGGACCCCGTTTTCCAGAGGGACCGGAGAACCGATGATCGACTCTTTCATGTCATTCTCGGCCACCAGGCGGAACCGATCATCGTCAATTTCGCCCACGAAGACCACGCCATCTTCGCGGGGAGCGTAGAATCGATTGCCGGCCAGCAGGGGCGAGGAATAGAACTTGTTCCGATTTCGGGGAAGTTGTTCTTTCCAGACTGTCCGCCCCGTCTGCGGATCAAGGCACTCAACTTCCCCCTGGTCTCCCAGAACGATGATGCGACCGTCGTGAACCAGCGGCGTGGGGACGAATGTTCCGACATCGTCTCGCTTCCATACATGGTTCGTTTCCGTGACATCACCCAGTCCTGATAGTCTCACGCCATGCAGTCGCGGAATTCCTCGGTCGTTTCGTCCGTAGGCCACGACCACCATGTCACCGACCACGACCGGAGAAGCGATGGCGGGCCAGAGTTCATTTTTTTCGGGATTGAAGTTGCCGCAGGTCCACATCAGTTGTCCCGACCGAGCGTCATGGATCGTGATATGCTCGGCCCCCCAGGTCAGGATCGCCTCGCGACCGGCGTACTCCAGCACGACGGGCGTGGTATAGCCATGATCTCCTTCGACCGGCGTTTCGTAGTTCCGATCCGTCTTCCAGGCCATCTGGCCGTCTGATTTATTGAAAGCGGCCAGCCAGGAGTCTCCCTGATGCATGCGAGCCATGATGACATGGTTTTCCGTCAGGACGGGAGAGGTTCCATGATCCCAGAAGAGCGTATCCTTGCCGAAACGTTCCACGAGATTGGTGGACCAACGGACGGAGCCATCTTGCTGGACGGCGGCCAGCGTGCCGCTCTTGAAGTAAACGAACACCGCATCGCCATCGGTCACGGGCGAGGCGTTGCTTCCGGAGCCATTGCGGTGTTTGCCGGCATCTTCCGGTCCGAATGTGGTGCGCCACAACTCCTTGCCGTCATGGTCGAACGCCAGGAGGGCATCGAGCCCATTGGCGGGGGCCGTGACGTAGATGGTTTCGCCGAGCACGATTGGGGTCGAGCAGCCCTTGCCGGGGAGTGGTGCCCGCCACTGAAATTCCTCGGAACCGAAACGAACGGGAAACGTCCCTTCCGGGACGGTCCCCGTCCCATCTTCGCCACGCCACGACGGCCAACCCAAAAGTCGTTCGGCCCCGGCCAATTGTGCTCCCAACAAAATGGTCAGCGGCATGAGAAGTACAAGGAGCTGCAGTTGGCTGCGAAACATTCGTCTTGACCTTTCGGCTGCGATTCGAAGGAAGCTTCGGCTGAAACACCGGTCGTGTTCGGGGGATTTATTGATCGTTCGGGGCGGCCTGTCGTCAACGGATGCGAACGCCCCACATGTCGAATTCCTTCCCTGTAGTCTCCCAAAGGTGCCGTGCCGATGCAAGACGCGCGTCGCCATGGCGATGGCCATGCCGTTTGGGGCTCCGTGAGATACGACCTTGGGCTGATTCTGAGTCCGTGCCGTAAGGGTCCGAGGCTTGTTGACCGGGCCGAACTGCCTTAATTCGGCTCGCCCCAGTTGTCTGAATACTTGTTCGGCTTACCTGGTGATATTCCCGTGGCGGGAGATTGGAACGGCGACGGACGGGATACCCCCGGCGTCTTTCGCAATGGAACTTGGGTCTTGGACTTGACCGGCAATGGCTACGACCTTGGAGATCCGGTTCTGCAATTTGGTCTCCCCGGGGCCCAACCGGTCGCGGGTGATTGGAACGGCAATGGTCGGGACACACCGGCCGTCCTTCAGCATGGCCAATGGTTTTTCGACTTGGAAGGCGATGGATTCACCGGCGAGGTTGGGCACCCTAATACTCTGGGCAATGGAATCGCCGTGGCTGGAAGCCGCCCCGTTCAACAGACGCCACTCCCGAAGGGCGCTGTTCTGAACGAATCCATTTCTCGAGCCGGGGAGGTGGACACCTTCACGTTCCATGGACACTCGGGCGAAAACATGCAGCTCTCCGTTGCCATCAATCCGGGCTCGAATCTGCAGCTGGAAGTGACGGTTCTCAAGCCGAACGGATCCTCCAAGGTTGGAACGCGAACCGTGACAACCAGCTCGCGGATCGGATTTTGGGTCAATTCAAATGAAGCAGGAACCTACTCCGTTCAAGTGAGGGCGCGCGAAGGGACGGGAACGGGGAGCTACCGCATCAACCTCCAATCGCTGACTGTCGCCCACGTTGGTCCAACCCAGTGGATGAACCCGAATACCCAACTGATCGGGCACATTTCCGGATCGGCTCAATCGCAGCAGTACATCTTGCCCTCGCAGCCCAACCGAACCATCACCATCCAGCTTGATAACTTGTCCCACCACACGGGATTTCGTCCACGAGTCACCTTGTACTCCGAAAGTGGCTCGATCATCCGTTCCATTCCGGTCAGTCAGCAATCCGGCGTCTTGACGATCCGTACGACAACGCTTCAGGGGAGTCGGCTCTTGCTGCACGTCGAGGATGAGGCACTCGTTGGAACCGGGCTATTTCGCTTGACTTATCACATGAGCTGAGCCCTCGCGAGAAACCCTTAACGCGTGGGATCGGACTTGCCGGACATGCCCCGTCCCGCGATTCCTGGTCTCAATCAGGACGCCGGCCACAAGAGTGGCGGGCGTCCTTTTTTCTTGTGTTTTCCTTGTGTTTTCCTTGTGTCTTTCGTGTGTTTTTCACTTTTTTCATTTTTCGCACAGAAATAGACGGCTGGAGACGTTATGTGATTGCTGCCTCATTGTGAAAGACGTGGGGAGACCCACCGTCCGAACCTGACGCTGACGCAAAATCACCTTGGAGTTTCCAACCGATGTCCACTACGCAAACCAAGGCGATGTTGAACGAGAAAAGCGCCTCCTCGTACGTGAACTTCCGTTCAAGACGACTGAGCGAAGCCTTCACGTCAATGCGCGTCGAGGTAGAGTGCCTAGCGCGAAGCTCCTGGGAACGTGATGATGCGGAACCGACATTGCGTGGACGGACCGTGGAAGTTACCGAACACGAGTTGCGACCGCATGTCTGGAAGGCGCTGGAAAGTCAGATATCCGCAGCTGGAAATCAAGTGGAATCCAATGCCCGACTTTCTTCCACTCGAGTTGATCATGTCTATTGGGTGGGAGCGATCTTGCTGCGCGACGAAGTGGCGAGTCAAGCGTGGCTCAACCTCTTACAGGGCAAGGTCGCACGACAACTTCGCAACCGGTTTGGGCCGAGCCCTCACGTGGAGCAGGTTTTGGACGATCTACCATCTCGACTACTTTCGCCAGGCAAATCGTCCCAACCACGCTTGGCCAGCTACCGGGGCGAGTCGTCTCTCGCGTCCTGGATGACCGGGATTGCCATTCGACAAACGATCAACGAACTTCGGCAGCGAAAAACAATGCCACTCGATCAACAAGAAGAAGAGTCAAGATTGTTCGAACTGGCCAGTTACCGGAATTCCCCCAACTTGGATCAGCAAGCGGCCGGATTCTTGGAACGATTGCTGATGGAGATCATGAATACAGTTCGCCACTTGAACTCCCGAGAATGGCTGGTGTTTCACCTACTGTATTTTTCGAGCCTCTCCCCCAGCGAAACCGCGGAGTATCTTGGACTCTCTCGCCCACGAATCTCACAGTGCATCAGCTCCATCCACCGGCGAATCGCCCGTCAGGCAGCTCGACTGATCACCCAGTTGGCCGGGGCCACGGAAATCAGTGAGCAATCGATCAGTCGATTGCTGCGTAACCTGCTGGACAACTTGAGAAAGTCCGACTCTCCTGTCTGGCAGCGACTTGCCGAGCGTCATGGGATCGTTGTCGGACGATTGCCGAATCAGGTCGGCATTGCGGGCCTGCCCGAGTAACCGTCATCAAGCCTGCCAACCGGCCGCCCATCGATAGGGTCTCGCCGACGTGGTCTCGGCGAACTAGCTGGACAGCGCTAGGTTACGTTGATTGATGTTATCGGGCCGGTGAATTGAATTCGGTGGACTTGATTTGATGAAGAGCCGCGGCGGACTCGGGAGAGTCCTTGCACTCTCGACTCTTGGAGAGTCGAGCC
>JBJHCD010000016.1:0-18565 GCA_050485845.1 Pirellulaceae bacterium
CCAGTAGGGGAGCGCCATCCGGGAATGAGCGGGTTCGTCCGAGACCAATGTGATCGGTCCCGCGTCCGGATCGACTTGCCGAATTGCCTCGATCGCATTCGTCGCCGCGGGGCCGCCGCCGATAATCACATGATGTGGCATGAATTTCCTGCTTTTGCTACTCGGAGTTTATCGGTGTCTAGCTGAGTCTAGCTGAGTCTAGCTGAGTCAATCGGATTTTTATCAGAGTTTACCGGTGTCCATCCGAGTTCAATTGCCCAGAGGGGATTGAAGGGATGGAGACGGCGAACGGTTTCAGAGCGTGGCGAGTCCCAGTTCCATGAGTTTTTCCCGGGTGGGAACTCCGTCGGAATCCCAACCTCGTTCGCTGTAGTAGATCGGCAGCATGGCATCCAGATTGACCGTCACCCCGGCGGATGGGCCGCTCGAATGTGCCTCCTTCAGCAGTCGCTTCGGGAGGCTATCGTCCGCCTTGGTCAGCCCCGCTCGGAGATTCCAAAGCCGCTCGAGATTCCATGTGCGTTCACCAATCTGCACGAAGTCGTCCATCGTGTAGGGGATTCCGGTTGCAGCGGCCGTACAGGGGACCAGTGACTCCACCGGTCCCCCCGCGGCGGCGACGAACAGGCAGATTCCCGTATTGTCATGAACAGTGGTCCGATTCTGTTCATGCACCACCCACTCGCTCTTGCCATCCGGCGAATGTGGATCCATTTCCCCACTGGATTCCGGGCCCGGCGTCCAGGCTCGCAGGTGGCATCCGCCTCGATTGCAGGTGGCGTAGGCGACACCCATCCCTTGAAAACCTCGCGGATCATAGGCCGGGAACTCCTGTCCCTTGCTCCCCATGAAGACGTCGGGGTTTTGAAACTTTTCTCCCATCCGCTTGGAGCCTTCGGCCAATTCATCTCCGAAGCCTTCCCGGTAGGCGGTTGCTTCAACCATCCGAACCAGTGCCTCGGAAGAACCGAAATTCAACGGCATTTCCACGATGTCGTCGGTTACCACGCCTTGCTGGTACAGCTCCATGGCGGCGGCCAGCGTCGCTCCCATGGAGATCGGGTCCATGCCGAGATCGTTGCAGAGCCAATTCGCCTTGAGCACGGCATCCAGGTCACCGACCCCCGTATCCGCCCCCAGCGCCCAGGCCGCTTCGTACTCGGGGCCCTCCCCGGCTGTCTTCCAGTTCCGGGGGTGCATGTTGACCAGGTACTTGTCGGCGGCGTCATCCAGCCGAGTGACTCGGCCGCACGCGATCGTGCAAGCGAAACAAGCCTTGTTGGCCACCAGTCGAGTATCCCGAATCGAATTCCCGTTCAGGTTTTCATATTCCTCGAACTGCCCTTGGAGGAAGTTGCGAGTCGGCAGGCCGCCGAAGGCTTGAGTCAGATCGATGGTGGCGGCGGTGCCGAGTTCCGCAAACGACTTGCGCCCGGGATTGTCCTTCATCGCGGCTCGCATCGTCCAGACACTCTTCATGAACTCGGCCGGTTCGGCAATTTCAACCCCCTGAGTGCCACGGACAGCGATGGCCTTGAGGTTTTTCGAACCCATGACGGTTCCCACGCCGCTCCGCCCGGCCGCCCGATGCTTGTCATTCATGATGCAGGCGAACCGCACCAGGTTTTCCCCGGCGGGGCCGATCGCGGCGATTCGCAGGCTCGGCAACCCCGTCTCCTCGCGGAGGCCGTCTTCGGTGAACGCCACCCCTTGGCCCCAGTATTTCGCGGCATCTCGGATTTCGACCTGGTCGTCATAGATGAACAGATAGGAGGGCCTGGGAGCCTTCCCCTCCAGGATCAGCAGGTCGTAACCGGCGAACTTCAGTTCCGGTCCCCAGTGGCCGCCGGGATTCGAAGTCGTGATGGCGTTGGTCAAGGCTCCCTTGGTGACCACCATGTAACGGGCACCGCAGGGAACGGGGGTCCCCGTCAGGGGCCCCGTGGCAAAGATCAATTTGTTGTCGGGAGAGAGTGGATCGACGCGAGGGTCCATTTCCTCGTAGAGGTATCGAGTCGCCAGGCCTCGGCCTCCCACATATTCCTTTCGCCACGCTTCTGGAATCGATTCAGTCCGAATCTCACCACTGGTGAGATTCACTCGCAACAGCTTTCCCGTCCATCCGGCCATCAGTGCTGCTCTCCATTCGAATGGGCCTTGGCGTAATTCTCATCCACTTTTCGCGACCAGGAAGCAAACCAATCGGTGAGCTGATCGGCGTCGACGAACTGAATCGCGTCGGTGGGACAGCTGACCGCGCAAGCCGGATCGCCGCCGCAAAGATTGCACTTTCCCGCCGTGTCTTCAATCGGCGTGGTAAACACGGTCCCGAACGGGCAAGCGATTGTGCAGAGATGGCAGCCGATGCACAGCTTGTCCAAGACGATTTTCGCCCCGGTCTTTTCGTCCACCGTGATGGCATTGACCGGACAGGCCGTCATGCACCAGGCTTCATCGCACTGCAGGCAGGTATAGGGGGCATAGCTCGCCTCTTCGTCGAACACATTGACGCGAATGAGGCTGCGCGACGGCTGGAAAGTTCCGGTTTGTACCCAGGAACAGGCCAGTTCGCACTGCATACAACCGGTACATTTTTCCGGTGCGATTTGCAGCATCTGAGTCATGAAACGCTCCGCCCGGTGAATTGGATTCAAGAAAAATTTGCTGGCTCGACGCCCCCCGCCGCTCCCGTGGAAGATGCCGTGGGGTCGAGCTTCGATACGTCGGCTGAGGATACCAAAGCGGCAGGAGGAAAACCAGTCAGATGAACAGGGCAACTCCAGAATACGAAATCGAATACTTCGACGATGGCTCCGTGACCCACGGCCAGGGAACGATCGAGTTTCTGCACGAGCGTCATCGCCGGCCCGCGCCGACACCAACCAAACCGTCTAACCAATCGGGATTTCTTGGTCCGAACACTTGCCGCCGTCACGGCAGGGGCTGAGTCGACCGGAGATATGCAAACAAATCCCGCACCTGCTGCTCGGCTAACTCCTCGAGTATCCCTTCCGGCATCATCGAGCGGGGAATCGCGTGCATCTCCTCGATTTCCTCTCGAGCGACCACGGTCGTCTGCCCCTCCGAATCACGCAAGACGACCGTCTGATTGTCCTGATCGACGAGAAATCCATTCAGCGTCCGTCCATCGTCCGTCACGACCACGTAATTCTCGTAGCCCTCCCGAATCTCGAGACTCGGATTGACAATGTTCACCAACATGCCGTGGACGTCATCCCGGCGGAACGACGTCAGGTCCGGGCCGATCTCACCACCCTGATGAAAGAGCGTATGGCACTTCCCGCATTGCTCGGCATAGATCACCTTGCCGTTGTAGGGATTCCCCACGCCGTCGGCGATCACCTCCGTCAGCCGCTCAATGGTCTCCCGCATCTGGTCGGTGGAGGCTCCCTCCACGTCCCCCCAAAGGGACTCGACCAAATCAGCAATCCGCGAATCGTCATGCAGTAGCAGACGCTGAACCATCGAGAGCGGAACCAGCTTCGGGTCACTCGCCCCTTCCGCAATCGAACGGAGAAACGAATAAGACCAGTCGGGACGCCCGGCCAGCATCGATTGAGCCGCCCCGCGCAAGTCCGTCGGTAGTTCGTCATGCATGGCGATAATCTCCTCGGCAATGTCCTGACTCGCGAACGTTTGCAGAGCAGTCAATGCGGCACTCCGGACGACCGTACGAGGTGAGTTCTTCACCAAGTCAAGCAGCACCGGCACGCTCGGTTCATGCCGCACCTGGCCGAGCACCTGGACGTAGAGCGTGCGCTGGGCCGTTTCGGTCGCTTCATCGGCAATTCTCGCCATGGCTTCCGCCAAGGCCTCGGCATCGCCTTGACGGAGTCTCAAGACAAACGAGCCCCCACCCACTCGGCTCATTTGCTCAACCAACTCGTCCGGAAGCCCCGTCAGCAATCGCCCCTCATAAGCCTTCTCGAAACCCTTCATTAATCGCTCCGCCGCTTCCTCGTCGGGAGCCATCTTCAGCAGTTCGGCACAAACCAACAAACTCGCCCGCGAACCCGACTCGGCAAACCGCCGCATCAGTCGCTCCAACAACTGCTCCCGAACCATTTCATGTGACCACAAGCTGTCATCCGAGAACAGCTCCATGATCGCCGGCGCTTCCGAGCCGGCTCGAGCTTCCACGGACCACCAGAGAAGCAGCGGAATGTGGATATCGGAAACGTCTTCATCGCGGCGGAGGAGTTCCGCCACGATGGGAAAAGCCGAGCGGGTGGCGAGTCGCCGAGTCGAAGCGGCCAATTGGCTACGAACCTCGACGTGCGGTTCCCGGCGAGCGACATCGCGCAGTTCCTCGGCGACCCGCGAGGAGACTTCTCGCTCATCCCCCAACAATCGGACCGTCCAAAGTCGGACATACGGATCCGCGTGGCGCAACCCTTCTATCGCCAGTTCCTCGTTCCATGCCTCCATCTGATAGAGGGCCCAGAGCGATTCCAGCGGTGGTTGTCCCACCTCGTCCCGCAACATGGCCCGCAGCAGCGGCAGCGAGTCCGGGTCGCGGCGATCAACCAGCACGCGGAGCGAGGCTTCGCGCATCCAGCGATTGGGATCCCGCAGTTGCTGGACGAGTTGCTTGGTATCGCTCTTCCGTAGATCGAAGTCGCTGGACAAGCGATTCACGGCATCCCGTCCACGGAGCCGGTAAATCCGTCCGCTCTCGCGATGGATTCTCCCTTGATAGTGGCTGGCATGGTCGATCCGCTGCTCGTAGAAGTCGGCCACGTAAATCGCTCCATCGGGGCCCAGTTGAATATCGACCGGACGACACCAGGGATCGTTCGTGGTAAAGGCAAAGCCGACGTCCTGTGTCTTGAACGACGACCGGTCCGGTTCAACGTCGCTGATCATGACATGGCCCTGCAGCGGCCCCACGCCGAACAACTGCCCCCAATATCGCTCGGGGAGCGACTGGGCTTCATAGAAAATGAATGTGTGCGAGAAGCGGGGTACCGCATGATGTCCCATTGGGGGAAAGTACCCATACGTGAACGGATTGGACAGCTCGCCATGCTTTCCGAATCCCTTCTGGTAGTACCCTCCCTGGACGTAATGAAAGCCTCGCGTGTCACCTCCGTTATGTCCGGAATAAAGGCGTCCCTTGGCGTCAATCTCGACGCCGAAAGTGTTTCCTCCCCCTTCCGCGAAGACTTCATACTTTCGCCGAGTGGGGTGGTACCGCCAGATCAGTTGTCCCATGGAGCTGACGGGCGGATCGTCGCTTCCCCATCGCTTCACCTGCCCGGTGACGGTGCTGCCCTGGCCCGCGTACAGCCAGCCATCCGGCCCGAAACGGAGACTATTGGCGATCGAATGCGAATCTTCCAGACCAAAACCTTCCAAATGAACCTCGGGGGGACCATCCGGGCGGTCGTCTCGGTCTCGGTCGGGATAGAACAGCAAATAGGGTGGGTTCAAAACCCACACGCCATCCTTGGCAATCGCGAAGGAGGAGGCGATATTCAAGTCATCGACAAAGGTGGTCATCTTGTCGAAGTGACCGTCCCCCGTGGTGTCCTCGTGAATCGTGATCTTGTCATGCCCCGGAACGTGGTGGGGTGGAGGTGCTGGAACCTTGTCCCAGACCGTCCGCAGAAACTTGTCGCGACTGACCATCGTCAATCCGGCTGGACTCGGATACTGCAGATATTGCAGCACCCACATTCGTCCCCGTTCGTCAAATTTCAGCGAGAGCGGCTGACCGATGTCGGGTTCCCCCACCGCCAGTTCAATGGCCAGGTCATCGGGAATTCGGAACCTCGCCAGCGCCTCGTCAATCGGCAACGGCCCCTCGTCGGAATCGAGCAGCTTCCAGGTAGCTCGAGCCGTGGAGGTCGGGATGATTTCGCGAAAGATGTCGCTTTCCATGCTCCCCACGGCCTGCGTCGGTTCCAGGTCACCCAGGTGCAATTCCCACGTCCCTTTCAACTGGATCGCTTCGTCCCCCGCCACGATCACGGGAGCCGCCACATTGAAATTCGTGCGGGACTGCTGCTGGTAGACTCGAATCGCCAACTGATTCTCCTCGCCGGGACGAATCGAATCACGAGGCAAGGCATGCTCTTCCTGCTCACCCAGTCCACTGCGATACCGTGGCGGAAAGTTGCCAGAGCTGGCGACGAGCTGTCCGTTGAGGAAATATTGTCGAGCGTCATCGGCCGCCTCGACCATCAGCAGGGCGTCGCGATCCCCCCAGTCATCCCCCGCTTGAAATCGAGCCCGATACCAACCAAATCCGCTCCCTTCCGCTTGGATGTTCGCCGGCGGATTCTTCCAAACCTCCGGTACGGGAACGGCATTCCAGCTCGATTCGACCACTTCCTGTGAGATTTCCTGTGAAATTCCGAGACCAGGTCCCGCCATGGCACCGACTAGACCGACCAGCAGCAAACGGACTAACATGGGGCCAGTACGCCGGGGCCCTTGCGAGGGGGAGAGGGGCGTGACGGTTCGCATGAAGATCTCCGAGGCGGGACTTTTTCTGAATGGCACAGGCCCTTTGCTCGAGTCCGCGCGATCCAAGAGGGATAGGCGTGAAGAATAGCTTCGATCCTGACCAACTTGACAAGTAGATGCAAGAGGGAACGGGCGAACTCCCACGCGACAGGAAGCCGGAACCTCGGCAAAGTAGCGGTAATCACGGCAGGTATCAACACGGCAGGTATCAACACGGAACGCAATCAACCGTTCACGTGGCAGATCGAGCGGCAGTTCAAACGGGAGGAAGTATTGGTGGGAGAGAGTAAGACGGGAACTCCCGAGCAGGAACCGACGATTTCAGACCTTGAAGCGGATCGTGGTGCCGTTGGCTCAGCCGACAACGGCGAGGTGTTGGGGCCGATCTCCGACTTGGGACGCCGCTACCTGGACGGCGAATTGCGACAGAGACAGCTGGGCGACCGGATCGAGCCAAGCCACCGCGAAGAAGTTCCCTACATCGAAGACTTTTCCGAGGTCCAGCGAAATCAAGCTCGCAAACTGGGCCGCCAGACCTTGGTCGCTCGGAAAGTCGCCTTCGGAGTCCTGGCCGCTGGAGCCAGTTCGCGGATGGACCTCCAGCAGCTTCCACCAGAAGTTGCCGATCTGCTGCGGACCAGTGGCCGATCCGAATTCCCCATCAGCAAGGCCCTGGTACCCGCCATTCGACTTCAGGGCGAAACGCTGAATTACCTCGACCTCTTTCTGCTGAACGTGGCTCGATTTCAACAGCAGTCCGGGGTAGACAATCATCTGCTCCTGTTCACCAGTGAGCGGAATCGAGGAGAAATTGTCGAGCATCTCGAGCAGGTTGCCTACCGCGGGCTGTCGCCGGACCGAGTACTGATTTTCGAGCAACCTCTGGCACCGCAAATTGTCGCGACGGTCGAGGATGTCACTCGCTTCGAACGGAATTTTTCCGAGGTCGATTTTTCGAAAGTCCAGGAGTTTTCGGCCCAGCACGCGGGACGTGAATTGCCCACGAAGAAGCCGGCGGGACATGGCGAGTTCCTGCACCAACTGGTGGCGTCCGGCATGGTGGGGGAATTGATTGCTCGAGGCATCCAGTTCGTCTCGATTCGCAACATCGACAATGTCGCCTCGACATTCGATGACACTTGGATGACAGCACTAGGCCACATGATCGGCACGAAGGCCCAGATGCTAGCCGAGGTCTCTCAACGACCCCAAGGGCAGAAGGGAGGCGCGCTGGTTCGCGATGCGGGGGCCTGGCAATTGGCGGAAGACCCATCCTTCCGAGGAACCGGGCTGCAAGCCACCGATTCCTACTACATCAACAATGCCACGGCCATTCTGCGGCTCGAGTACCTCTACTCGCTCTACGACACCGACCGAGAGACCATCCGCCGCCTCCACCCCGCCGATACCACGGAAGTCCGGAGGGAACTCGAGCAGATTGCCGAACAGGGACGACGAAAGTTCCCAACGATTGTCGAAGCCAAGCCCGTCCGGTTCCAGGGCCGGTCAGTCGGTGCGGTCACTCCCGAGACCAACTTGTGGGAATCAACGGGACTGGTCCCGGGGCTGCGTCTGGAACCGCTGGCCGTCCATTCCGACCGCGACGCGGGAGACGACCTGCTTGACCTCCCCCCCGCCATGCAGCGGCAGCGAGCACTCTCGGTCCGCTTCTCGCCGACGAAAAGCTGGAGCGACTACCAAGATCCCCGCAAACGCTGTATTGCTCAACATATCTGTGAACGGATCCTCGACGGCGACCTGTTATCGCCAGACGTAGCCTCGCCAGAGGAGACGTAGCCAGTGGGGGCCTCGCCAGAAGTTGCCTCGCCAAAAGATACCTCGCCTGGATCGCTCGATCGCTCGCCAAGCGGCGATTGACGAGCGAGTTGCCGGCGAGGCATTCCGAAGTTGCCGACGCGGCCCCCCGAGTTTCTCCGGGACGAGAATTGCTATAATCCGCTGCGTGAAGGCTCCGAACAGCGGGGTCGGTTTCCGCTCCATCGAATTGAGGGTACCCACGTGCTGGCAGGACAGATTTACGCTCCCAGGAAGATTCGACTCATTGAACTCCCGGAACCGGAACTTCCCCCGGACGTGGCTGACCCCCTCGCCGACGGCGAAATCTTGTTTCAGCCGGAACTGGCCTGCCTCTGTGGCTCCGACCTCCCGTTCTTCGATGCCCAGGAACCCGAATATCCCTGCGAAGTCGGCCAATCGCTCCATGAGATGATCGGTCGGGTCGTGGCTACCAATGGAGTCAAGTTCCAGGTTGGGGACCGAGTGCTCTGCGTCCCGGTGGAACACTTCGGATTGAGCGAACGGTTCCGAGTCAGCCAGCACCGTGCCATTCCACTCGATCCGCGAGCCTCGGACGACGAAGCCCTGCTCGCTCAGCCACTCGGAACCGCCATCTTTGCGATGCGGAAGATGCCCCATGTCTTGGGGCTGGATGTAGCCATCGTCGGCCAAGGACCGATGGGGCAACTGTTCGCCGCCCTGCTGCGCAACTTGGGGGCTCGCCACATCATCGCCATCGATCCGATCGAAGCTCGGTTGGAGGTGAGCCCCCGGATGGGAGCCACCGTGACCATCAACCCCGACAAGGAAGACCCGGTCGAGGCAACTCGGCGAATCACCGGGGGAAAACTGGCTGATATCGTCGTCGAAGCGGTTGGGCATCGCGATCAGGCATTCAACCGCTGCGTTGATCTCTGCCGCGAACAGGGGACCATCCTGCAGTTCGGTGTTCCTCCGACCGAGATTCACGGAGTTCCCTGGCGAAAACTGTTCTGGAAAAACATCTCCATCGTGACAAGCGTCGGCCCTGACTTTGCCATCGATTTCCCCTTGGCCATGCAGTGGATCGCGGAAAAAAGAATCGACGTGCGGCCCATCATCACCCACCGTTTCCCCTTCCGCGACATCCAGGAAGCATTCGACACGTTTGTCGATCGCCGAGATGGGGCCCTGAAGGTCTTCCTCGATTTTCGAGAATGAAGCATTCCAGCCCGCACTGGGGTGAGTTGAATTGAGTTGAGTTGAGTTAAGTTGAGTTGAGTTAAGTTGAGTTGAGTTAAGTTGAGATGAGCAGCGCCCACGGTTGGTCTCGCCTGGTACCGCGAAGGCAGAGCGATGCCCATGTCTTCACGTTCGTCCCTTACAGACCGAACAGGAACTCCACCAGCGCGGCCACCTCTTCGTCACTCCACAACTCGCCCGAAGGGTGGCCATGCTCGGAAAAGACAGCGCCGAGCGACGAGGCCCGGTTGTCATGAAACAGCCGGTCCCGGTGAGCCACACCTCGCAGAGAAGGAGGATTGAAGCGAGCCCGCCCCACTTCATCCTCCAGGCCGACGTTGTACACATCGGGACTCGTGTAGGCTGGTGGAGCGTGGCAGTCGACACAACCTTGGCGGTGAAATAGTTGCTCCCCACGTTCGCGAAGCGCGGGGTCCAGTTGCCGGCGCACCTGGCCGGTGGGGGGCGGGGGAAGCTGTCGAACAAAGGCGGTCAGCGCTGCTACCTGTTCCTCCGAGGGTGGCTCACCCTGCATTGTCTCCCGAATCGACTTGGCGACTTGCTCCTCGAGTTCCTTCACTTTTCCATGCCAGGCCCAGGGGCCGGTTTCCCCGACGCCCAGCAGCGACAAGATCCGTTTGGGCGCCCCGAAGGTGTCATCTCCCAAGTTGTCATTCAATTCCCCCGTGGTATGGCCATCCGTGTGACAGCTATGGCAGCTATACCAACCGTCCAGCGATAGACCAGCGTCGTAGAACCATTCCTCTCCCCGCTCGACCATGCTCAACTCCCGCTCGGGCCCCAGCGGGATCGTCTCCAAGACGTGCAGTCGCTGTAGGTCGAGTACCGAGATGGAATCGTCCATTTGATTGACGACGTAGGCTCGTTCACCTTCCTCGTCGGCCACCAGCGCCACCGGCCGACGTCCCACGCGGCGCTGTTCAAGCGGCGCGGTGTGCCGAGTCCTCACGGCGATTTCATGGATTCCCGCCAAGGCAATCAGGGTTGTCT
This sequence comes from Pirellulaceae bacterium, assembly GCA_050485845.1. Lineage (GTDB taxonomy): Bacteria > Planctomycetota > Planctomycetia > Pirellulales > Pirellulaceae > JBJHCD01. The sequence goes on from JBJHCD010000016.1 coordinate 10,522, forward strand.
CCTCTCCTAATGTCAAAATCCGCCCCGGATCCCCGGCCCCCTCCTGAGGCCTTCCCAAAAAGTTGACGGACAGGTCCCCGTCACTATCGGTATTCGAGGAATCCCGATTCGTGATACGATCCCAGGGGAGTTCCACCAGAACGTTCCGGAGTACTCGTCCCCAGAACACCTCCTCATGCGTCGTTTCACGATAGCTGTTCAACTGCTGCATGGTGATCCAGATTGCCTGGCCGTCATGGCGGTTGGCCAAACCATGCAGATGCTGTCCGCCGAGGGAGAGTACGCGGCACACCTCCATTTGCTCGCAATCAATCACCGCCAGCCGACCTGCAAATCCATCGGCGGCGACCAGCCACCGTGATTCGGGATGAAACAGCAATTCGCGGGGAGAAAAGGGAAGTTCCAGACTGGTCCGGACCTGCCAGTCCGATGTTCGGCCTGCTGTATCGACATGGCCTTCGCCTTCTGTTTGCTCACCGGCTTGCTCGCCGGCCTGCCCTCCAGCTAACGACCCGCCAGCCGACTCGGCCACTGCGCTTCGCCGGAGCAGCGAAACCTGGCGACTCCAGAGCGAACTGACGGCCAGTGTCTCTTGGTCGCTCGACATGGCAAGCCGAACGGGCGAAAAGGGAAGTGAGATCGACTGCTCCGGGATCAGAGTTTCCTTGCCAATCCGCATTATCAGCAACGTGTGCCTGTCGCGGTCGAGCACCAGAAGGCTTGTCGGCCCAACCTCGGATGGAACAAGCTGCATGTCGGCAATCGACTCCGCCACGGGGAATTCGCGAGTTACCTCCCCCCTGCGGAGATCCACCACCGAAATCGTCCCCGTTCGCGAATTGGCCACGAACAGTTCCTCGCCCCATTTTGCCGCGGCGATCGGTCGGCGGACCGCCGGCAATATTTTCGACAGACCGGTGTGAATGGGTGATGCGATGGTGGATTCCACGCCACCATGGGAGGCCGCATCTTGGCCTGAGTCTCCTTTGGCGACAGGCCGTTGCTCGACTTCCGCCACGGCAGGGAACACGGCGTACGTCATGAGGCAGAGGCCAAGGCCCAGCAGAACGAAACCGACGATCCAGGACGGCCAACCATCACCCCGGTACCTCCTGTTCGCCCAACCACGGAAAGAGCCCCGAGGGAAAATCAGTTCGCTGTATCTTGATCTCGGTCCACTCACGATCTAACGCCTTTCTCGCAAAAATGCCAGCAGGCTGCGAAGTTCCGAAAGGGTCATGGTTTCAACCAACTGGTCGGGCATCAAGGAACGCGTCAAGGGGCGACGCAACTCGATTTCGTCGCGATGGATTACAAAAGTATTTCCCTCGGCGTCCGCGTAGGTCTGCTGATCTCCTCGTTCCGTCACCAGCATTCCGGTTTGCTGTCTGCCATCGTTTAACTGCAAGGCCCAGGTGACATACTGCGGGGCGATCTCGGCCGATGGATGCACGATTGATTCGACCAACTTTCGCGTTCCCATGTTTCCCGCATCTGTCAAATCCGGGCCGATATCACCCCCTCGACCCTGGATGCGATGGCATACTTGGCAGCCAGGTCCACGCGGATGGAAGAAGATCCGTTCTCCTTCCGCGACCGTCTCCGGATCACTCTCCAAGGGCTCCCCAATCCGCTGCATCCAAATGTCGACCTCCAGACGAGGCCGCGCCTCCCGGTCCTCCTGAGTGACCGTCAATTGACGAAAGAGTTCACGAACCTCATCCGGTATCTCCCGCTCGCGCAACTCGGCTCGCTCCTGTTCGGAAATCTCCGCCGCTCGAAATCCCCGCGCTGCTTGCCGTCCAACCACTGGCTCGGAAGACTCCAGCAGCCGAAACAAGAGCTGCCGCTGATCGGGATGATCAGGATCCAATCCCGCCACCGCTTCACCGCGTACCGCCGCGGTCTCCGCCTGGTTAAAGGCAATCTCGCGGAGAATCTCCAGTCGACCTGCCGAGTCGGTTTCTCGATAGGATCGCACCGCTTGCAGTCGGACGGAGGGATCGGAATGTTTCAGCAGCGGAGCCCAGCGCGGTGCGAGGACTTCGTGGCGGGGGGGAAGTTTTTGCAGAACCAGCGTCAGGAGAGGGGCCGGGAGATTTTCCCTTTGGAGCAACCGCGACAGGAGTTGCTCCCCTTGGGTTTCAAATGCCGCAGGGGGCTCGCCATCCAGCTGATGCAGTGCCGCGAGGGTCCCTTCCAGCAAAGCGCCGGGGTACTGTCCCGAAAAGAGTCGCTCTTCCAGCGGCTGGCGGAACTCCGTCAACCGCTGCTCGCCAATCCATTGAATCGCCACCCAATTCACGGGGAAAGCGGTGTCATCCAGCAGCGTGGGGATCAGGCCTCGCCCCTCGGCGTCGTCACGATCGCGCAGCAGCAAAGCGGCATACTCGCGCTGCCTGTCCGATTGGGTCTCGTCCCAAATCGCCTGGGACGTCCGCCGGCTATCCCGCTTCAGCCGGGTGAACGCGGCATGTCGAGTGAACGGATCATCGTTGTCCAAATGGGCCAGAAGCACATTGCGAGTTCGCTCACCCCGCAGGTGCTGTAGCGCGGCGGCACGCACCAAGGGCGAACGTTCCTGCCGCTCGAGCCATTCCACGGGAATCCGCTGGTTGGGAACCAAAGTAAGTGCCAGGGCGGCAACGTCGGCGGAGTCGTCATTGCGGGCCACATCGAGCCAACCGGTGTTGTTCGATTGGCCCGGGGAAGGGTCCGTGGCTTCCCGAGTTGTCTCTGGCAAGTTGTCGTCAACTTCGTCTTCCGATTCGTCTTCCGAACTGGGTGTCGAGCCGGCCCAGAATCCGACCAGTGCGGCGCGGATTCGGGGGTCGGAGACATTTTCCAACTGCCGGATCCGAGCGGCGTCGGTGGTCGCTCCCGCCGCCACGCGACGGGCCGCGGCTTCTCGAGCTGGACGGTGGCGTGAATCCAAGTCGGGTCGTCGCGGCAGTGGCACGGGGGCCGTGTTGGTGCCCGCCAACCGCCAGACTCGTCCCTTGCCATGCAGCGTGTACGACCGATCGACCCAATCGCTGAGGATCAGCGAGCCATCGGGGGCCAGTGCGATGGCGACGGGGCGAAAGTTGCGATCTCCTTTGACCAATGTCCGAGCTTGTGAGACGAAGGTGGCGCCGCGAGGTTCCAGCGAAAAGGCTTGGATTTCGTGATCTCCCCAGGAAGTTGCCAGCAGTTTACCGAGGTAATCCGAGGGAAGTCCGTCTGACTCGTAGGCCAGCACGCCGCTGGGGGCTTCGCCCGTTTCGGCCGCCAGTCCCAGGGTCCCCGGCAACTCACCGAACCAGGCGGTGAACGGATGGGTACCTCGGCGTCCATTCCGAAACCGATATCCATAATCTCCGTGCTGAACTACATGAAGCAGGCGACAGGGGGGACGAGAATCTGGGTCGTTATCCACGGCGAATAAGCGGCCATGGGTATCGAAGGCCAGATGAAACGGGTTCCAGAATCCAGTGGCAAATCGTTCCAGATCGCTGCCATCCGCCTTCATGCGGAAAATGCTTCCTCCCTCGCCCCCCCCGGCATGAGTCGAACCATCTCGGGCAATCAGTTCATAGGTCTCTCCCAGGTTTTCCCCCAGGCCGAAGTAGACGTTCCCGAGGAAATCGAAGGCAAACCCCGATAGTCCGTTGTGCGGATAATCGCCATCCGTTTCGAGCCGAGCCAGTAGCTGTCGCTCGTCCGCCCTGCCGTCGCCATTGGTATCACGGAGAGTGAAGATCTCACCGCGCGTGGCGACGTAGAACAGGCCGCGATGATCGATGGCCAGATTCATCGTGGCTCGGCCCCCCTCATAAAACACCGTGACTTGGTCCGCTCGGCCATCTCCGGTGGTGTCTTTGAGTCGCTTGATGCGATCGACGGGGGGGCCCTCGTAATCTTCGGGGGGAAAGTGCGTATGGCTTTCGACGACGAAGATCGCTCCTTGCTCATCCACCGCCACACCTGTCGGGGTGACGATGTCGGGTGCCTCCGCCACGAGGGAGAGATGAAGTCGCCGATCATGGAGATGTGGCAGTTCGTCCCCGCTCGACACCGCCGGGCCGATCCAGCCGAAGTCGAGCAATCTGGCGGCGAGAAGCCACAGCAACCATTTTGTCTTTGGGGAACGTCGCCCGCGGTAGCCGATCATGGAGCCTACTTTCCTGTGTCAATCAATCCAACCGAGTCAGTAGTGTTCCATCATGGCCGACGCTGCTCGTCCGAGCAAGCAATGTTCGGCCACTCGGCGCCCCCACCAATTCCGCCAAGTTCCGCGCCCCCGTCCAACTCCGTTCGCCGTGATAAACCACCAGCGGCACAACCGGACACAGGTAGCGTTCGTGTCCCCCCCCACAGCCGACGCGTTCCACGAGACACGCTCGCCCTGGCAGCACGCACGCCCAGCGGGGAAATGAACTCGGCAACGGCACCGCTGTTGACCACTCAGGGACGCTCATGGGACCGCATGAACCGAGCGTCGCGATCACGGCGGGCCGCAGCCAACCACCCACCGACAACGAGTTCTTAGTTCCTCCTGGCAGCACGGCTGGCCGATCTTTCCCATCAGTTCGGTGGACAATGGAGGGTTGAGGTAGTTCGGAGGAGTGGCGTCAGCAATGAAGTCTGGGATATAATTGCGGCCAGGATTGGAGGTTAGTAATGACGAGATTCGACTACGAATACTGGCCGTTTGGCGTAGCGGCTACTGATGCAGACGTGTCCCAAGAGGATGACAAGGTTATGTTTCTGAGAGCTGCGCACGACGATGGATACGTGTCTTTTCGTTTTGGAATCAACGACTCCCGGTCGCGCGACAGATTTGGGCAAACGACGCTCCGGAAGCGACGGAGCGATCAGCTGCAGGATCTCGCCGAGCATGCTGGCCAGATGATCGCCCCGACGGTATTTTAGCAGTCAAGGAAGCATCCGGATTCGAGCTGCAGCGTATCGAGATCCCATTTCCGCGTCCAGTCAGTCAATCCTGCACGAACCATCCTCTTGCACATCCCCCCAGTTCATGTCGGCACTCAAGAAAAAGTACGGAATTCTCGACACCATCCTGTTTCCTCCAGCGGCCGGAACCGCGCCCGATCTGTGTGTCATTCTCTGCCATGGCTTCGGGGCCTCGGGAACCGACCTCGTTCCACTCGGTTTTGAACTCCGCGCAATGCTCGGCGACGAGGCGGACTCGTTGCAGATGGTCTTTCCAGCCGCTCTCCTTAGCCTCGAGGACCAAGGGATGCCCGGGGGCCGAGCGTGGTGGCATATCGACATGGCGGCCCTGATGGAAGCTGTCTCCGGCGGGGCCGCTCGCCTCATGCGCGACGAACATCCTCCACAACTCCCCGCCGCTCGCGAAGCGATGCTCGAGTTAATCCGTGAACTGCAGCAGGAAACCGGCCTTCCCCTCAACCGCTTCGTGCTCGGCGGATTCTCCCAAGGAGCCATGCTGGCCACCGATGTCGCCCTGCACCTGCCCGAAACCATCGCCGGACTCTGTCTCTTCTCCGGAACGCTGCTTTGCGAGTCCGTTTGGCGCCCCCTGACCACTCGACATCCCGACCTGAGCATTTTCATGAGCCATGGACGCCACGACATGGTCCTCCCGTTCGAGGCGTCGCGGTGGCTGCGCGATATGTTTATCGCCGCCGGCATGAAGGTCGAGTTTCTCGAATTCTCCGGCGACCACACTATTCCCGCCGAAGCCCTGCAGCGGCTCCAGGAAGTGCTGGCCGGACAACTCTCTGGCGGACCTCGCGACTCCTGATCCGTCATTCCATCTCCACCCCAACCAAAGGGTCTCATGGGGCGAAACGCTCGCCCATGGGACTGGGGAGCCTTCGGGGCCTCAGATGTCAAGCTCATCAAGCTGATCCACCAGTCGCTCGGCCTCCGCCTCGCGGCGCGCATCTTCTCGGTCCCAGTCCGACGTCGTTCCCGAATCCGCGACGGACGACGATGGCTTGGGCGTCGCGGTGGAAGACGAAGATGGAGCCGAGGAAACACCCGATGTCGAGGCAGCGGTAGAGTTGGAGGCAGAAGCGGAAGCCGAAGTCAGTGAACTCGGCGAAGTCGGCGGCGACGAAGTGCCGGGCCGGGGTATCGGTTGAGTGGCTGGGCTGGGAGAAACGGCCGATGACGGAGAAGCCAAGGGAAGCGGACTCGTGCCGATTCCGCCGAGCTGAAAGGTCTGGACGGATTGGTCATCGCGGATGCGGCGAATCTCGGCCAGCAGCGCGTCGGTTTCGGCACGTCGATTCAAATTCAGCAAATAGATCGCTCGACCACCGGCCGTTTGACGCCCATTCCCTTCGAGTGCTTCGGCTACTTCCTCTGGATCGGCAAGTCGAGTCACTCCCTGCCGACCTTGAATGCCATACCGGTCCAAGTGAGCCCTGGCCTCACCGTCCGTCAGCCAGCTTGCCAAAACCATATGGCCAGTAATCCCTTCCAGGCAGAGCATCCCCGTGGCATCAGCCGGCAAATCGGCAAGATGGGGCACCACGTTCATCTCGATCCCAGACTCCATGAGAAGTTGAGTGACCAGTTCTTCCTCAAGCTGCCGACGAGCAGCGTTGCTGGTGGGGGATTGCGAAAGGACGACGAACAGACGTCGGGCCATGGCGATCTTTCTGATTGGAAACGGATCGGGAAAAACCTCTTGTGGAGTGTTGTGTAGTGTAATCGAAGAATTCAGCCGGAAAAACGGGCGGTCGCGAGCAGAGCAGGGCGGGGGGGCCATCCTCGGAAGTGACTTCCGAACTCCCCCCCGCCGCGGCCTTGGACTAGAATGTCGCTTGCGGCAGGCAAAGTCACATAAGGGCCGGGGCTGCGGGAAGTGAGCTGGAGATCCTATGGCGGCACAGGGTGAATTTCGAGTTCGATACTGGGGAGTTTCGGGGAGTTTCTCCAGCCCGTTGGCCCCGGAAGTCGTGGAAAGGAAGGTCGTCGATTCCATCCGCCAACTCAGCCAGGACGCGGAGTTCCAACAGCGAGTTCGTGACCAATCGCTGGACGCGGACTGGCTGGCCAATCGGCTGGCTGAAATCGTGCCGTTTGCCATGCGCTCGACGTACGGAGGCAACACAACCTGCATCGAAATCGAGACTCCCAAGGCGTTGTTCGTCCTCGACGCGGGAAGCGGCTTTCGACGACTCGGCGAAGATCTGGCTCGACGATGGAACGCCCCCGATTATCGAGGTGATCGTACCGGACACGTCCTACTGTCTCACGCTCACATGGACCACACTTTCGCCATTCCCTTTGTCGAGCCATTCTACGACCGCCGCAATTCGTTCACCCTGTGGGCTCCGCGTCGAGTGCTGGAGAGTCTCGATGCGGTTCTCAGCCCCACCTCCGCTCTGCGGCACGTCTATTTCCCCCCGACGTATGAGGCCATGGAAGGGATTAAGTCATTTCGTGAGCTCCAGGAAGACGCTGATTTCGAGATTGGCGACATTCGGATCCGCACGCTTGGGCTAAGTCATCCCGGTAGCTCTCTCGCCTTTCGACTCGATGGCAGATCGAGTAGCATTGTGTTCGCCTCGGACCATGAGCAGTCCGAGACGCCCGATTGGCGACTGGCCCAATTTGCCGCCGGCGCGGATGTGCTGTACCTGGACGCCCAGTACCTTCGGTCAGAATACATCGGTGAGGCGAGCCTGGTCGATGAGCCGCTCCAGTGCCGAGTCGGTTGGGGGCATAGTCATATGGAAGGGGCCGTGGAAACAGCCGTCGCCTCCGGCGTTCGCGTGCTGCATCTCGGGCATCATGATCCCAAAAGGGATGACGCTCGCCTGGAGGAGATCGAACGAGCGGCCCGGCATCTCGCAAGACAGCTTCTGAAGGATGCTGGTCGAGCATCGGATGCGATGTCCGTTGAACTGGCGAGAGAAGGACAGTCGTTTACTCTTTCCTGAGGAGAAGAGAAGGCATGGCCGAAGAAACTCTACCACTTGCGATCACTCGCCCCCTGCACTTTGAAGAAGGGGCGGCCGTCGGGATCAGTCATCGTTGGGGAAATGGCCAATACTGCGCCATT
>JBJHCD010000017.1:0-8201 GCA_050485845.1 Pirellulaceae bacterium
GGAGATGATTGAGCCGATCGGGGGATACAGCTCGTTGAAAGGGACCCCCTTCGCCTGACCATCGGCGAAACTGGGGGGATATCCCGTCAGCACCCAATGGCGTCCCGTCTGATGAGCGTTATCGGCATGGCTGTGTGACCGGAGAATGGTGTACTTGTCGGCTATTTGAGCCGATCGCGGTAGTAACTCGCTGATCTGCGTTCCCGGCACGGCCGTCGAGATCGGGCGAAAAGGCCCCCGTATTTCCGCCGGAGCGTCCGGCTTGAGGTCCCACATGTCAATGTGACTGGGGCCACCCTCCAGCATGATGAAGATGCAGGCCTTGGCCTGGGCTTGATGCCCCAAAAGGGAACTCGCCTGAAGCTGAAGTAAATGGGGAAGTGACAAACCGCCCAGGAGTCCCGTTCCTCCAATCCGAAGCATCTGGCGGCGATCCAGATGTCCCGAATTCAAGGGAAAAGGAGCGATGGTGGAGTGTCGCATGATTGGGGCCTCAAGGGTTAAAGACGAATTCTTTGGTGTTCAAGAGTGTCCAGAGAACATCTTCCGCAGCTTCGCGGCGACTGGATGCCTCCTGACGGATTCGTGTCATCAGCTGCCGCTCGGCGTCTGTCGGGAACCGGGATAATGTCGCCAGGTAAAGCTCCTCGACGACCTCATTCCAGGAAATGGAACTGGCGGCCAATTGAGCGGCCCGGCCCCGAGGATCCTGGATCTTGTCGAGGGTCGAAGTCGAGTTCATCAGGTGGAGCGCTTGAGCGATACTCGGCTCGGTTCCCCGTTCGCAAGCACAAACAGTCTGCCGCGTGGGGCGGCCAAAAACCTCCAGGAAATGCGACGGAAGCTTATTGTCCCAGATCTGGATGGCGCGAACTCCCTCCGGCCAGCCCGTGAAGATTTCCGGAACATCGGTTGCCTGGGAAATCGCGTCCAGCAAGACTTCCGCCGGAAGGGGTTTCCAGGTGGCATGGGAATGATTCTGCTCGTCTAGCTGATTCGATTCATTCACCTGGCTGCTCAGTTGATAGACCTGCGACGTGAGCAACGTTCGTGTGAAGGCCTTCAGGTCGTAGTCAAGTTCCAGAAGGTGGGCGACCAAATCTTCCAGCAGTGGCTCATTGGAAGCGGGATTCGTCAGTCGCAGGTCGTCCACCGGTTCCACCAGACCTCGCCCCATGTAATGGGCCCAAAGCCGGTTGACGATCATACGTGGGAACCAGGGGTTATCGCGGGAAGTTACCCAGTCGGCGAGTACTTCCCGGCGATCCATCCCGTCCTTCACGGGAATCGGTTTTTCACCCAATGCCGCCGCGGCAATGGGCTGGTTCGTGCGCGGATGGAGCAGATCGCTGCCTCCACGAGAGACAATTTTTTGCCCACCGAGCGGTGAAGGGCGTCGCTCGATTCCGGTGAAGAAACCAGCCAGGGCGAAATAGTCCTTCTGATCCCAACGCTCAAAGGGATGGTGATGACATTGGGCACATTCGATGCGGATGCCAAGAAAGAGTTGGCTGACCGAGCGAGCAAGTTGCTCCGCGTCGGCTTGAACTTGAAAAAACGGGGCAGCTGATTCGCGAAACGTCGATCCCCGGGCTGTCAGAATCGAGCGTACGAATTGATCGTAGGGAACGTTGTCCGCAATCTGCCGGCGCAGCCAACGAGTCATGGCGACCACGGCAGGTGGCGAAACCGTATCGACATCCAATTGCAGCAGATCACCCCAACGCTGCGCCCCATAGTCGGCATACTCGGGCCGCTCGAGAAGTTCAACCACCAAGCGTTCCCGTTTCGCGGGACTTGTGTCCAGCAAGAATTGTCGAGCTTCCTGAGATGTCGGGAGGGTGCCGATCGTGTCCAGGTAGACTCGACGAAGAAACTGCGAGTCGGTGGCCGATCGACTCGGCTGGATTCCCAGGGCGGCCAGTTTTTCGCCCACTCGACGGTCAATGAAGTTGCGCTGGGGAAACAGGTCCGTTTCGACAACGGCAAGGGCATCTCCGGAATCAACAACAGTCGAGCGGGGCCGAGTGACTCGGCACACGGCGACGTGTCCGAGGTAGCGTACCAAAATGGCCGCTTCTCCCGGTACGTCGGTGGCCTGGATCCAGCCATCCGGATCAACGTCGGCCACGGTCTCCTGATTGGAAAGATACTCCGCTTCCGCCGTAACGCACCGCCAATTGCCGGACAGATCACGCACCGAAACCCGAAGCTGCTGGGTTCCGCGGGGCGCCAGACTTACGCTCGTCGGCTCGACTCGAATCTCTTGAATCTCTTGAATCTCTTGAATGTCTTCCTCGGGCTCATTCACCGAGCAATCAAGAGATGCTCCTTCGGAAATCCAGCGGCGGAGTTGACGGTACCAGCGCGAATCTTCACTGAATTTCCGGCCACCTCCGTGCGGAACCTCTCCGGTTGCCTTGCGAAGCAAGAGGCTCTGCTCCGGAGCCCCCGGCATGATCCTCCGCCCACGCCCTTCGAGAACGAGCGCCTGATGATCGGCGATTTCATCGTAGCCGAATACGCTGAGCTTAAACCCATTCTGCCCTTCGGCTTTCCCGTGACAGCCACCCGAGTTGCACCCGGCCTTGGACAAAACGGGAATTACATCCTTCTGGTATGAGACAAGAGGGGGACTTGTCAGGTCGGAGACATGAACGTCGATCGAACGGGACGTCGTCCAGTCGCCCCCTTGTGACGATAGACGTGCCGAAAGTCGGGCCGTTCCCGTGCGGAGCGGGACCACTCGTCCACGATCGTCCACATGCACAATATCTTGGGGTGAGACGGAGAAGGTGACTTCTCGCGTTTTGTCAATTCGCGTTCCTTGAGGAGAAATGAATGTGGCAAGCAACTGGGCCGAAGCTTCCGGAGTCTGAAAGTCAATGACTTCCGGCGACAGGACCAGCTGCCCCGCCGCTGCAGTCTCCTTGGCGTTCGCATCGCCTGCCGCCGATCGTTCCCACGAGAGGTCCGCTCCCAGCACGAACATCAGGATGGGTAGAACCAGCAAGTTGATGGCGACAGGACAACTGCTTCCCGACCAGATGGGGCGAACGCGCGAAGTCATGAGTCGGGATGTTCGCAACATGGGACGGTACCAAACGGTCACGATGTGGGGATACTTCTCTGAAAGAGTGCTGAAAGCTCGATACGCTGTGTTCTCTCGAAATTCGTCAGAAACTGCTCGAACGTGACGGTGGAACACCCCCCTCAGGCTCGGACCGATAGAATATCTTGATGAAGGGGCAAACACAAACCGAATTCCCCAACGGTTGGAAAGGTAGAAGGCCAGAACCGCTGAAAGGCTATGCGGCTGAACTGCTGAAGCTCAAGCCTCCGTCCGATACAATCACCCGGAGCGATGGGGCCGTCTGAATCCAAGTGACTTGGTGAAGTGATTTCCCTTAAAGGGGGCACAGTCGTGGAAATGATGAAAATGATGAAGGTGGAGTGATAATGAAGTCCATTCGAGTGGGAATTGTCGGATTGGGGGAAAACACGCGAGTTCGCCACGTGCCTGGACTACGTGCCTGCCGGAACGTGGAGATAGTGGGCGTTTGCAACCGAACGCGGGAATCAAGTGAACGGGCAGCGGAAGTACACGGGATTCCTCGATCTTTCGCCAGTTGGCGGGAGTTGGTCGAGGATGACCAGGTGGACGCGGTCGTGATCGGCACGTGGCCGTCGCTGCATGCCGAGGTGACGATCGCCGCGCTGGAAGCCGAGAAACATGTCCTGACCGAAGCACGCATGGCATGCAACGCCGAGCAAGCGCGGCGAATGCTGGAGGCCAGTCGGCGGCATCCCGAACTGGTGGCTCAGATAGTGCCCAGCCCATTCGGGTTACGCGTGGACCGAGTGGTGCGAGAATGGATGGACAGCCAGCGGATCGGGCAACTGCAAGAGGTTGTGGTACTGGGCGTCACCAACGCCTGGGCGGACCGCGACGCGCCGATTCACTGGAGGCAGCGGACCGAGCATAGTGGAATGAACGTCTTGACACTGGGAATTCTCCATGAAACCGTCATTCGCTGGGTACCCGACCCCAAGCGGGTCATGGCCATGGGCAGCATCTTTACCGCTGAACGTCCCGATCCGAACTCGGGTGAACCAGCGTCGGTGGATGTCCCCGATGTACTTCACATCTTGACCGAATTGCCCGGAGGCGCGCGGGGGCTTTATCATTTCAGCGGCGTCGCGCATGGCGGTCCCGGCTTGCGGATTGACTTGTACGGAAGTGATGGAAGCCTGCGACTGACGCCCGGTCCAACCGAACGGGAAGAGAAACTTTGGGGATTAGCTCGCGGCGAAAAAGTTTGGCGGGAAATCCCCATTCCACCCGAAAAGGAGGGAGGATGGCGCGTGGAGGCCGAGTTCATCGGCGCCATTCGGGGTGAAGAACCAGTTCGATTCACGGATTTTTCCACCGGAGTTCGCTATATGGAATTCACGGACGCGGTCGCACGCAGCCGAGAGTCCGGGAAGGCCGTGGATGTTTCGAATTCGCTCTCCTGAGGAAATACGTCTCCGTGAATCAGCGCCTCGTGAAGCCCCACCATGAGTCGATCTGAGTAGTGTGCGTTCTTGCAAGCCTGCAAGATCGCAAGTTTCCAATTTCCCAATTTCGGACGGATCACCTTGTGGCCAACAGTCGCTGGGCATTCTCCGATTCGAGTGCCTGCTGCTGAAAATGGGGTAGTTCAGATTCGCGAAGTTTCAACAGTGTCGCCTCGGGATAAAAGAACGGGGCGTGCGTGCCGAAGAGAATCCGATCGTGGGGCAATTCCGCCAGAATGGTTTCCAGCCCAGCCGCCCCTTCCAACATGGCGATATCGGCATAGACCTCTCCCAGCTCCATGCAGCGGGAGATGTCTCCCAGTCGCATCGAGCGAAATGCGTTCAAGAGTACCAGTCGCAGATTTGGAATTTGCGGGATGAGGTCAACGAGCGGTTGCCACGTGACGTCGGGGACATGAAGCAAGGGATGTTGCGTGCGAGTGTCTTCCAGACGCAGGACCACCTGGACGAACAGGTTCCGGCTGGCAGCTTCCCGGAAAAGTTCGGCAACGACCGGGTCCTCGAGGCTGTAGCCGTGATAGTTCGGATAGAGCCGGATGCCAGGCATTCGATGAACCTCCTGACAGCGGCGAAGGTCTTCTTGCCAATCGGGCAGTTTGGGATGAACGGAGCCAATCGGCAACAGCTTATCTTCCTCGCGTTCACGGCATTCATCCGCCAACCGCTGGTTCACTCCGTCGATATCCCGATGCAAGATAGCCTCGAAACTACCGGCCCAGGCTTGACGGACCCCTATGCGATTCAGCTTGGCTCGAAGTGCGGAGGTCGTGGCGAGTGGCAAGCGGCGGGAAGGCCATCGGCCCAAGTGGACGTTGACATCAATCAGCTTCATGGAGTTTGCCCTTTCGCCAAGAGCAAGGGGGTCAGTAGCCGGCGGAGGTTTTCCTTGAGAATCATCCGCTGGACATCCGGCGGTACGTCGGCTCCGCGGACTTTTCCCAATTGAGAAGCAAAGCTCCGTCCTCCGGCGTCACTGCCAAACACGACTCGATCCGCCCCCAGAATGCGGACGGCCATTTCTGTCACGCCCGCCGTCGGGTCAAAGCCACCCAAACCGGCCGAGACGTTCGGCGAGTTCCGAATGGCGCGAAAGCCTCTCTCCCAATCTCCCCCGGAATGTCCACAGATGAACCGAGCTTCTGGGTGCCGCCCGGCCAGTTCCGCCAGTTGCATGGGAGTCGATTCTCCTTCCAGATTCCCCTCCCGCTTCAGCCAGGTATGCTGATAGATCAGCGCCTTCAACTCGGCCGCCCGCTTCACGAGGGGATCAAGCAATTCCGAGTCGCATGTCTGGGCGACCCAGAGTTTCACGCCGACCATGGGGCCCTCGGCCACACAGCGTTCCAATTCGCCCAGACTTGCCTCCGTGTGCTTGGGATTGAGATAGACGAATCCGAAGGCGCGATCATGAAAGTGCTGGAGTGCCTCCAGCACCTGGTCGTTCTCGCGGCGAAGATCGTCGGGCGAGGGATCAATCGACCAGGGAAAGCCCATGAAGACGACCAGACGCTCGATCTCCAGCCGGTCCGCGATTCTTACCAACGCGGCCATCCGCTCATGCGGTGTCTGTCCCGGTACGTTCGCCAAGTGACAATGCAGATCCCAGATCACGACTTGGTCACTCCCCGCTCGCGGCACGTCTCGCCGGCTCAGAATCGGAATCCACGTCGCCCGGTCCATTGGATTGTGCCGGTGAATTCAGCAGATAGGCAATGACATCGGAGAGTTCGTCGGGTTTCAGTTTCTGCTCGAAACCCTCCGGCATGATCGATTGTCCCGTGCTGACCAGTTGTTCGACATCAGCTCGCAAGACCGTTGTCTCCTGGTCATCGGCCAATCGAAGTGTCAGGCTACTGTCGGTTTCACCCACGATGATGCCGACCGAGGTACGGCCATCGCGGAGGATGACCTGATAGTTGATGTACTCAGGAAGGACATCGCGGTTGGGATCCAGAATATGGAGGGCGATATCGTCGGGAGACCTGTGTCGCACGGAATTGAGGTTGGGGCCGACCTCACCCCCCTCGGCTCCGAGCTTATGGCAGGCCTGGCATTCACGCTGATAGAGCTGCTTTCCCCGATCAAGGTCTGCCTGGTCCAATTGAAGGGCGCTGGTGTACTGAGCCACCACTTCGGCTCGGGATCCCGAGGGCCCGGGACCAAAGAGATCGGCAACTCGAGCTTGCAGGTCGGCGTCACCCGCTCGAAGCAAGCGACCGCGCTGAGGGAGGTCGATTTCGCCGGGATGGATCAAGCCTTGCTCCATGGCTTCCACCAATGGCGGAATCCAGGTGGCTCTCGCCAGCAGCGCTTCGAGTATGACTCGACGAGCGGCCGGAGTGGCCGTCCGCCACTGGTCGGTCAGCAGTCGTGCCGCGGTGGGATCGGAATAGGACTGGATGGTACGAATGCTCTGCAACTGCAACTCCGCAGGCTCCTGAGGATCCAAGGTTCCCGAAAGAAGTTCCGCGACTTCCGCGAAGGGAAACTCTCCCAGTAGTTGCACGGCATGGAGGCGAGCGACGAGGGATTCATCGGGGCTTCCCGCAGTCGCCTTGGCTCGTTCGAGCCAACCCGTCACGATGTCTTGCGAACGCTCACTCAGTTTGGGCAGGACTTGCCGAAGTGATTGGCCGCTGCGGGGGACGCCCTGAGCCAGTCCGGCCGCGACTGCCAACTGGCTGGAAGGAGAAGCTTCCGCGGGCTTGCTCCAGGCACTCAGGAACTGGTCTACTCCAACTTCTCCTTGACTTCCCACGATCTGCATCAGCTCTCGCAAGATGGCATCGACCCCGGCATCTGGAGTTTGATCCGGTCCACGCAGTAGTTCAGCGGCCAGTTGCGGGGCCACGAGTACGGCGGAGCTAAGGATGGCGATTCGATGGTGGTGGGAAGTGCCATCTCGCATGGCCAGTGATTTCAAAGTCTCCACATCGGCCCGCTCTCCTAGTTCGCCCAGCGAAAAGGCCAACTGCATGCGGACCGCCGCGTCCGGATCGTCCGCGCGGGCTGCCAACGCATCCCGTAATGGGGCTGATTGGGACAGATGAGGTTCGGTGAGCAGGATCGCTCGGCGACGAACCGGACCCGATGGATCCTGGAGGGCCTCGAGGAGGTCGTCTTCCTGGATTTCTCCCAGGTTGGCGAGCAGGGAGAGGGCGTGCAGTCGGCCCAGGGCGGAGTTGGCGGTGAGAGCGAGTTGACGGAGCGGAGGGAGAAGTTCCGGCTCCTTTTGATCCATCCATCGTTCGTAGAGAAGCCGCTGTGCGGTTTCTCGCCACCAGGCATGCGGGCTACCAAGATGCTCGACAAGTTCCTGGCTGCTTAGCTCTCCGAGTCGAGGGGGAGCGGGGGGAACAAAGCCTTTCGGGGCCAGGCGGTATATCCGTCCGCGATCATTGCCGCTCAGCAAATCCATCCGGGCCTTGATGTCTTCCGGGATCGACCAGGGGTGTTCGATGTATTCCCTGTACATGTCCAGCACGTGAAGCGTGCCGTCGGGGGCGTTCGCGAAATTAACGGGCCGAAACCAATTGTCTCGCGAGCGAACGAACTCCGTTTGCTCGTCCGCTCGATAGGACCGGAAGGTTGGGCCATCCGGTTCCAGCCGTTGCCGGTGG
>JBJHCD010000017.1:8211-18525 GCA_050485845.1 Pirellulaceae bacterium
TTCCAGCCACGTCCCCAATGAATACATTGCCTTGAAACGGTTCGGAAAAGATTCCTCCGCGATAGACGGTGACGCCGCTGGAAGAGGTCCAGAAGCCGGCTCCAAACAGTTCACTCCGAGGAAAGTTTTGCCGCTCGGCCATCCATCGCTGGGCCCGCTCCACTCGCCATGGTTCCGGATCGCTGATGGGATAGACCGCGAGTTGATCTCCCGTTTCGGCGGCGTCATGCAGTGCGGACACGGCGGTGAGGAGGGGATTTCGAGCGAGGTAGCGTTGGGGGAGAAGCACATGTTGAACCGGGTTGCGGATGTTGCAGACGAAGCGGTTTCCCCAATCATCGAAGGAGTTACCGAAACGAGCACCCCCCGAAATCGCCTCCACTTCCCCTGTTTCCGGATCGAATCGAAAATCGCGCCGCGTGATCGATATCGATCGATCCGACTCGCTGCTGACTCGAGTTAGTGCTCCACCGTTGCCCGACGCCGCTCCATGGATCTTGTTGTCCAGCCCCCAACGCATGTTGTTGACGATGGCCTGGACATTCGAGCGACCGAAACCTGTCAGTACCTTTTCCCGCACGTCCGCATGCCCGTCGCCATTCGAGTCGCGCAGGTACCAGAGGTCGGGAGCGGCGGCGAGAAAGATGCCACCCCGCCAGCAGATGGCCGCAGTCGGCCAGTTGAAGCCATCGGCGAACAGAGTGGCCTGATCATAGACTCCATCGCCGTTCGAATCGGTCAGCCGTCGGACCTGTCCCAGAAACTCAGTCGGAGGTTCGTCCTTCTCCTCGGGAAACGGGTAGTCTCGCATCTCCACCACGTAAGCATGCCCCTGTTCGTCATAACAAATATCGACGGGGTCCATGACCAGAGGCTCATGAGCGATCAGCTTCATTTCAAACCCATGGAGAGCCTGGATGGTCCCTTCGGCATCCGCCGGTTCCACGGGTGCCGTTCGCGGAAATGGAACGGGCTTCTCTGGGGCGTCGGCCGACAACGTGTTCAGCGGCCCGGCGAGCAAGGCGAACAGGAGACTCGCGAGGAGTCCGAGTCGGAAGGGGGCCAAGCTAACTCGAACCATCATCCTCCCAGGCGTCTGCTCCCTCGGAGGCAAAAAGGACGTCCATCCGGAATCACCAGTGGTCGGCAACGAAGACTTCCTGTTTCGCGGGAAGGTGGAGGAACGGAAATCTCGGGGTGGCGTCGACTTGAGCAGTCGGATGCGGCGCGGAAACATGGGAAAACTCGTGGGGTACCGAGGCGACATAGGGGGCGGGCCACGAGGATCCTCGGCAGGCTGGGATCCTCACCAGGTACGGCGGGGCGTCGTGAGGGGAGGTCGGCTTGCCATCGTAGTGAATTTCCGCGGCGGTGCAAACAAGGGGCCGAACTCGCGATGTACGAGGTCGGCCCGAGCCGATTTGGCCCGAAGGGTCAAAGCGGCTCGTCATGTCGAATGAGTCGTTCACGTAGCGTCGCATGGAGCATCGTCCACTCGCCAACGTTCTCCGACGTCAGGAGTCCGACCAGTTGCCCTTGGAAGAGGACCGGGAGGGATTGCAGGCGTTTCTCCTGCATCAGCGACACCACCTGATCCAAGGAGTCGAGTGCTTCGACCTGAGGGCATTCCGACGACATGATGTCCCGCACGTGACCTTGCGGGAAATCCGACTTCATGGCCTTGAACAGATCCGAGCGGCGGAGCATACCGACTACCTTACCGCCGTCCACCACGGGGAAATCGTGTTGGTGGCCCGCGAGCAGTTCGTGGGCTGCCTGTTCCAAGGTGTCGTCGGGAAGTAGAGTCTCGAATCGGGTCGTCATCACGTCGCGTACCACCACGCTGCTGAAGATCATTCGCATTTCGGCGGCGTGGGACTCGGCCTGAGCCCCCAGGTAAACAAAGACGGCGATGAACATCAGGATCCAGTTTCCGCTGGCGAAGCCCATGATGCCGAAAAAGAACGCCATCATCTGGCCCACCGAGGCGGCGATATTGGTCGCTTGCACTCGGGGCATCCGCATGGCCAGGATGGCTCGAAGTACTCGTCCTCCATCCATGGGGAAAGCGGGGAGCAGATTGAAAACGACCAGGATGACATTGACCGCCATCAACTTCGAGAGGAAAGAACGTTCCACGATTTCCGTCGAGGCCAGATCGTCCACTTCACCGACCGCCGCGAGCATGGCCAGCAGGATCGCGGCAATGACCAGGTTCACTGCCGGTCCCGCCATGGCGACCACTAGTTCCTGCTTGGGATCGTCCGGCATCCGCTCCAGTCGAGCCAATCCGCCGATGGGCAGTAGTGTGATATCGCGAGTCGGGATACCGTACCGCCGAGCGGCCAGGGCATGTCCCAGTTCGTGGAGAACGACGCAGGTGAAAATGGCAATGACGAATCCCAGGCCATGGACGATCGCGCCGATCTCATGACGATTGGCAATGTGGATTGAGGCAATCCAAGCCAGGAGGAGGAGAAACGTCCAGTGCAAATAGATGCCGATTCCCGCGACCCGCGCAATCCGCAGTGACCACTTCACAAAATGTCCTTCCAATAGCGACAAGCAACTTCAAGTACAACGAACTACAAGCACAACCAACGAAACGACTTGACTCCCAGCAGCTTCCGACACCGGCCAAGAACATCCACCAAAGCGGCGTTCCCACAAAGCCCGTGGGCAGGCCAGTCCAAAGCGGGAGCCTCGCGAGATCATTTTTATCTCTAACCATAGTATAGCGACCCGTCTAGCCGCGGCGGGACTCGGGAATCCCTTCGATAGGGGACGCGGGAGTCGGGCGTCCCGTCAAAGCTACCTCGGCCAGGTATTCCAGAACTCCAGAGCAGCGTCCCACCTTGACCCGGGGGCAGGCTCATTCAACAATCCTCCATGGCGAATCTCCCATGGCGTTCGAGTGCGAGTTAGAATGACGAGGGCGAGGCCCTCCGCGGACGCCGATGGAACCAGTCCGAAAACTTCAATGAAGGAGAGATGGAAATCATGCGTACATTCAACTGCGACTTCTCGGTTTATCGCGTCTTGACCGCGAGCTACTCGAAATGGGCGGTGGCCTCCCTGTTGTCCCTCAGCCTGACCGTGCTGGGATGTCAAAGCCAGCCGGTGGCCGAAGGTGAACCGCAACAGGAAGAGGAGACCGTGCAGATGGAGGGAGAGGTGCATCCCTATGCCGAAGCGATCGAGGAGGCCATGGCGGAGTTATCTCCCGAGGACCGGGCGGAGGCCGAGCAGCAGAAGATCTGCCCGGTGAGCATGGAGCCGCTCGGTTCCATGGGAGTACCGATGCGAGTCGCGGCGGGAGACCGGGAGGTGTTCATTTGCTGTGAAGGGTGCACCACGCCCCTTCAGGAAGATCCTGAAAAGTATCTGGCGAATCTGGAACAATAGTCGGGCTGCAGGCGTCGAGGGCTCGGATTCGGCGTTGCCGCGCCCGAGCCCGAAGCGTCAAGGCTGGGTCGGGATGGAAAAGTAACCACCCCCAAATCCTCCCATTCCCCCCATGCCTCCCATGCCTGTTTGCTCCATGTAACTTGAGGGGCTGGGGTCTCCCGTCTGGACACGCTGAATGATCTTGGCCACTTCCTCGTGGGCCGCTCGGGTCTGGGTGACGATCAGTACGGCTCGTTCGGCCATCAGCGTCAGTTCCCTGGTTGCATCTCCCCTGGCAATTCCGCTTGTCGCCGCCGCCTCCCAATCGGGGGGCGAGGCAACTCGCAGTATCCGACCGTGGGCCTTCTCATCCGTGTGACTTTCAGCTTCGCTGATCCAAGTCTCCGGAAAGACCAATTTCGGCAAGAGCCTCTCCAAGTCCTCGGCTACTTGCGAGTGCATCCGATAATAGACCGTAATGACCTCGTCCGGGTCCAAGGCATCCCGGTCTAGCAGTTTGGAGCTGCGGAGGGCCGTTCGATAGGCTTCCAGTAGCTGGAGCACTTCATCCAAGACCCGCTCCTCGGCCCGAATCACAAAGGTCCCGGGCCGGACCGCCTCGAGCATTCCCTCGCCGCCCCCCTCGATCCACAGCGAAATGTCGGTCTGTGACAAGATCGCCTCGATCAACGCATCCGACTCGGACGCGTTGCGACACAAGTCTCGGACATCGAAGACGGCCGTCTTCTGAAATTCCCGTGATACCATGTCGCTGGTCAACCACAGCACGCCATCCCTCAGGATCGATGCCAAGTTCAGGTTTGTGGTAATCGCTTCAATGACCGTATGCAGTGGGCGTTCCTCCAGCCGCAGGGAAATCGGTTCCCGTTCACGAACTCGCGCGTCGCGGAGAGCACGGAGGTCCAGCCGAATATCCAGTTCGGTCTCCTCGGCCAGTTCGCGCACGGCGGTTTCCAGTGGCGTGTCATCGAAGGCGACGGTAATCGGTTCCCGCAAACGTTCACGGAACTTGGCGTGCCGGGGCGAATCGTGAATGAACGTTCTCCGACCGTGGTTGCGGAGCGCCGACAGCAGGCCCTGCACTTCGCGATGAACGTCGTCGGACTGACGGACGAACATTACATCACCGAGGAAGCTGAATGTTCCCACCCCGGCCTGATCTCGCCAAGTGTCTGGAGCAATCGTCGACTCAAGGGCCGCTCCCAGTGCGGCTCCCTGGAATTCATCGTCCAGTAGGTCCCCAATGGTGTAGGTCCGAGTCGTGGACCGCTCCCGCACTTCATCGAGCGAAGTCAGATAGATGATCTCGTTCTCAAAGTACCACCCGACACCAATCATTTGGAGTCGGTCGAGCAGAACATGGACCGGTTCGTCGTCGAGGCGGTCCGACACAGGTTCGCTGCTCAGGATGCCGGCCTCGGACAGGGAAAGCTGCTTCAGGACCACGGCAAGCCCCACGTCATCTCGGAGCCAACGCACGACTTCGCCCAGCGAAGACCGGGGGAATTCAATTCGCACATTCGTTTGGACGGCGGCAGGGAGCAACTGGCTGGGATCAACCGTTTCAGGCTGATCACGAATCTCCGGCTGAGGGGCTGGTTGATCGGAGGGAGGTTCGGAGTCTTGGGCGGAAAGCGACCATCCCATGCAGAGCAGCAGCCCCACGCCGATCGTCCCTGGAATGGAAAAACGGAGCAACATGGTCGGTACCTCAGCGCGCGGGGAGTCGATTTTCCCGCAGAGCGGTTTTCCAAGAAAAATCCACCGAGAAAAATCCACGGAGAAATCGATGGATCCCGGTAGCCACGGTTCACTATAGTTCGCCCGGAATCCATGCGCCAAGAAAAGCGAAGGAGAATCGTGGCCTCGGAGTTTGTGTGTGCGTGTGTCTCGCTGCTCGTTTTCTTGACGTGGGCGACGCTATCGGGGTACACTGCCCCCCTGCCTCGTTACTTCCCGCCTGGCCGAGCCAATTCCCCCCCAACAAGTCCCCAGGAGCAGTCGAGCCACGGGCTCGTTGCACAAGGAGCACTGACGATTCCCACGAATGAACCCATGTCGCTGATTCACCCGAGCTTCCAACTCGCGCAAGCGGATGTCGCGTCTCTCTCGATAACGTCACTCCCCGGCCCCCAGGATACTCGCTCCCTTCATTCTGATCGGAAGGTCGGGGACGGCCCGCTGATGCCACGTGTGGTGCGTGGGATGCGTTGGGTGATGGTTATGGCGCTGGTGGTGCTGACCGATAGTCAGATGGATATTCGAAATGTGCGAGCGGAGTCGGAGGAGGAGGTTGCTTTCTTCGAGTCGCGGATTCGGCCGGTTCTGGTCGAACGCTGTTATGCTTGCCATTCAGCGGGCGCGGCAGCCGAGCAGAAGTTGCAGGGAGGGCTTCAGGTCGACTCGCGCGACGGGTTGCTACAGGGAGGAGACCTCGGGCCCGCCATCGTTCCGGGCCAGCCGGGGGAGAGTTTGTTGATTCAGGCGTTGCGACATGAATCAGGACTCGAGATGCCCCCGGAAGGCAGGCTCCCTGCCCAGGTGATCGCGGACTTCGAACGCTGGATTGAAATGGGGGCCCCCGACCCACGTTCGGCGCCCGACGATGCGAGTCCGCTGTCCGAAATGGATTTCGCCAGTCGATCGGCCGCCGCGAAATCACACTGGGCCTTTCTGGCTCCCCAGACCCATCCACTGCCTCCTGTCAGCAACGGCGATTGGCCCCAAGTGGAACTGGACTATTTCGTCTTGGCTCGGCTCGATCAACTGGGACTTCAGCCGGTTACTCCGGCAAACCGTGCTGAGCTTCTGCGCCGAATTACCTTGAGCCTGATCGGACTGCCGCCGACGTTCGAAGAGGTCGAAGCATTTGTCGCGGACGACTCTCCCCAAGCGATCGACCACGTCCTCGATCGGCTCCTGGCATCGCCCCACTATGGCGAACGCTGGGGGCGATTTTGGCTCGACGTGGCCCGGTACGCCGATGACAAGGCCTTGGCTTATCACAACCCCTGGCCACACGCTCACCGTTACCGGGATTGGGTCGTCAACGCGCTGAATCGCGACCTTCCCTACGACCAGTTCCTTGCCTTGCAGCTTGCCGCCGACCTGCTCCCGGAATATTCCGAGGAGTATTCCGAACGGGCGGCATTAGGTTTTCAGGGGCTGGGGGCGATCTATCACAAAGGAAACTTTCCCAAGCAGGTCATGGCGGATGAACTGGACGACCGGATCGATACCTTGACCCGCGGACTACTGGGGCTGACGGTCGCCTGCGCTCGGTGTCATGACCACAAGTACGATCCCGTGGCCACTGCGGACTACTATTCGCTGGCTGCTGCTTACAACGAAGCGAAGTGGGTCGAACTGCCGCTGGCCTCGCCCGAAGTGGTCGAAACGCGTCAATCGTGGGAGGCCGAGCGAAAACGAAAAGAGGAGGCTCGCCAAGCCTGGTTGGCTCAGGCGCGGCTTGATATCGGCCGGCGCGAATTGGGACAATTAGAACAGTATCTCCTGGCGGCATGGCGTGGCGACAAGCTGGCTGATGATTCAGGTGACAATTCAGGTGACAACGAGCCGTCCGCTCCGGATACCGATCTGGAAGCGTTGTTCGTCCAGCGCATTGGCGCCCTGATCGATGAGGCCGACCTGGAGATGCTGTCATCACCGCTTGCCCAGTGGGTTCGAACTGCTCGCACGGTCCGCTCGACCACTTTCGACAACTCGGCGAACGGCAACATGTCGAATGGTGACGCTGCGAACGGCAGCACGGATGTCGATACCGCGGCCGAACGGACAGCGAAGGATGGAAGGTCCGAAGAGGCTCCGCTTCCGCCGTCGATTGTCGCGGCGACACGTGAGTTGGTGGTTACTTTCGACCATGTCTTGGCCAAACATGATCGTCAGCAGGCAGATGCCTCAGAAGCAACTCCGCCACCGGACACCGCTGCTCCGTCATCCAGCGAGGAAGCGTTATCCGATGAGTTGCCAGATGAGTTGTCAGAAAGCGAAACTCAACTTCTGCAGCAACTCTGGCTGGCTGAAACCGCACTGTTTCACGTGCCGGAGAAACAGGTGACCGAACTCCTGGATGGGACTCAGCGGAAACAGCTCGGTGCCTTGTCCGAGGCCCTCGTTCGCCACGACGCCACAGCCCCACTCGATCCCCCTCGAGCCCATGGTGTCGTGGGTGGAGGTTCGGCACTGCGCGTGCATATTCGAGGAAATGTCGAGCGGCTGGGGGACGAGACGCCTCCTGGTTTTCTACCCGTTCTGGCGATGCCGCAAACGGTCGGCCGCGATGGGGGCTCCACCTTTACTCGCCTGGAGCTGGCCCGGGCGATCTGCACGTCGGATAACCCGCTGACGGCTCGAGTGATTGTCAATCGAGTTTGGCAGCAGCATTTTGGCGAGGGAATCGTCAAGACGACCAGCAATTTCGGACTGCTCGGATCGCCCCCAACGCATCCCGAGTTGCTCGACACGCTGACGGTTCGCTTCATCGAGTCGGGTTGGTCGCTGAAGTGGCTCCACCGCGAGATTCTTCGGTCGTCCGCTTATCAGCTTTCTTCCCGGGGTGCTCAGGCCATCGATGGTTCGGCGACCGGAACTCACCGGGAACTGGACCCGAGTAACCGGTTCCTGTGGAGGTTTTCCGCTCGTCGCATGGACTTTGAATCTTTGCGTGACAGTTTGCTGGCCGTCTCGGGACAACTGGACCGAACTTTGGGCGGACCGGCGGTGGGGCGTGCCGAGGAGGGCCATCTTCGCCGGACGATCTACAGCACGATCAGCCGACGTGTCCCGGACAAGATGCTGGTGACGTTCGACTTTCCGGATCCCAATGTGACCGCCGAAGGACGTAGTATGACGACGGTTCCACAGCAGCAGTTGTTCGCCTTGAACAGTGATTTCATGTTCGAAGCCGCACAAGCCTTGGCTCGAAGATCGGCAATGGCCATCGATGTGAATGGCGCGGGCGATCTGGAGCAAGCTCGAATTCAACTGCTTTACAAGTGGGTGCTGAGCCGTGAACCAACGGCGACTGAGTTAGAAATGGCGAGGGAGTTTGTCGAATCGGCTGCCGGCTGGGAGACGGTCGAGGATGTCAAGGCGTTGTCTGAGAATTCGCAGGTCGCTTTTGGCGATTCGCATGACGTCTGGGTGCAGCTTGCGCATGCGTTGTTGGCGACCAATGAGTTCATCTGGATCGATTGATGTTCACCCGAAGGCGGAAGGTCAGCACCGAACCTGAATTTGGCATCGGACCGTTATTTGCCGAGTGATCCTGACTTCACCTTGATCGGTTGGCCTCTCGGCAGAAGTGGGGAAGGGAAAGAGAGAGACAAATGGTGTTTACTCGACGAGACATGCTGACTCGGTCGGCCGCCGGCTTCGGATCGATCGGTCTGGCGGCACTCTTTTCGGACCTGTCCGCCTCCGATCGGAGGGCAACGACGGAGAGCGGTCGCCACCTGCCTGCTCCTCATTTTCTCCCCAAGGCTCGGCGTATCATTCATTTATACATGAATGGGGGGCCGTCGCATGTTGACACGTTCGATCATAAGCCCTCTCTCAAGAAGCATGCGGGCGAGCGTCCCGACGAAATTGACAAACTTAAGACCGAGAATCCCACGGGGGGACTATTGCCGTCGGCATTCAAGTTTCGGCGACACGGAGAGTCGGGACTTGAAATCAGCGAGCTTTATGAGCACACGGCCCAGTTCGCGGACGACCTCTGCGTCATCAACTCGATGTACACCGACATCCCGAACCACGAACCATCGATGTTCATGATGAACAGTGGCCACTTGCAGGCCGTGCGTCCCAGCTACGGTTCCTGGCTACTTTACGGATTGGGTAATGAGAACGAGAATCTGCCTGGCTACGTCGTACTCTGTCCCGGCCTCCCGGTGAACGGAGCGGCGAATTGGAGCAATCGGTTCCTGCCCGGTGTTTACCAGGGAACCCATCTCAACTTGCCGACCGACTTTCAGCCGGCCGAGGTCATTCCTCATCTCTCCAATCGCCGCCTACCTTCGAAGGACCAACGCCGACAGCTTGATCTGATCCAGCGGATGAACGCCGAACACCATGTGCAACGTCCCGAGGAAGGGCTGCTCGAAGCGCGGATCGCCTCCTTCGAAATGGCATACCGCATGCAGGTGGCGGCTCCCGAGGCGTTTGACTGGCAATCGGAACCGGTGGCGGTACAGGAGAAGTATCATGGCTTGGACGGGAAGCTCAGCGACTTCGGCATGAACTGCCTTTTGGCTCGCAGGCTGGTTGAGCGTGGCGTGCGGGTCGTGCAGGTGTACTACGGGGATAATCAGCCTTGGGATACTCATTCGGAAAACGATGCCCAGCACCGGAAATTGTGCGGAAAGTCGGATCGTCCCATTGCCGGACTGCTCTGGGACCTGAAGCAGCGAGGGTTGCTTGACGACACGCTCGTTATTTGGGGTGGCGAATTTGGTCGAACTCCCGCTTCCCAAGGAAGTAATGGGCGCGACCACAACCACTGGGGATTTTCCGTCTGGCTTGCGGGTGGCGGAATCCGAGGTGGAATGAGTTATGGGGCCACGGATGAATTCGGCTATCGATCCGTGGAGAATCGAGTGCACGTGCATGACTTGCACGCGACCATGCTGCACTTGATGGGGATCGATCATGAACGCCTGACGTATCACTATGGCGGCCGAGATTTTCGGCTGACCGATGTTTCCGGCCGAGTGCTGGAGCCCATTTTGGCGTGAGGTGGACGGCGACACCGGGATTGGTCCGTTGTGTTGGTGTTCTTGACGGGTGGCGGGCACTGCGGTCCCTTCCTGAGAGTCCGAGCGACACGGAAGTGGCGATCGCCCACGTCCTGCTCTCCCCGGGTGGAAGCACGACTGGCCAGCTACC
>JBJHCD010000018.1:0-7490 GCA_050485845.1 Pirellulaceae bacterium
AATTTTGACCGTGAATCCTGACCGTGAATCCTGACCGTGAATCTTGACCGTGAATCCTGACCGTGAATCTTGACCATCGATCCGGATCATGAGCCCTGACCAAAGCAAACCGATATGCTTTCCGACCGCCGCTCCCGAAGTTTTCTCGATCCCGGCGTGCTCGCTCGACTGGGCGGCCTCCCACTCTTCGCTCGCCGTCCGATGCTGGGTAACGTCTCGGGCCGGCATGCGAGTCCGCATCGGGGAGCGAGCATCGAGTTTGCCGAGTACCGCAAGTATGTCCCGGGGGACGATCTGCGGCGGCTGGATTGGCGAGCCTACGGGCGATCGGACCGATTTTTCGTGAAGGAGTTCGAGGCGGACACGAACCTCCGCTGCTGTCTGGTACTCGACACCAGCGGCTCGATGGACTTCGGCTCCCAAGGCCTCAGTAAACTCGATTACGCTCGCCGCGTTGCCGGCACGCTGGGCTACCTGGCAACTCAGCAGGGCGACGCCGTGGGGCTCAGCTGCGTTTCCGAGGGGGTACGGGGAAGCATTCCACCTCGCCGCAATCCGGCCCATCTCTCCCTGGTGCTCGACCACCTCGAAAAAGCCAAAGCCCAGGGGGAGACCGGATTGGTGGAGGTTCTACACGAGCTTTCGGAAACGATTGCCCAGCGGGCCCTGGTCGTACTGCTTTCCGACTTGTTCGTGCCTCCGGATGAACTGCGGAGCTGCTTTCAGCACTTGCGATTCCGCAAACATGACGTGGCCGTCTTCCATCTGCTCGATCCCCAAGAGCTGGCCTTTGAGTTTCGCCGGCCGGTGCGATTCCTCGACATGGAAGGGGGCCCGGCGATTTTTGCCGATCCCAGTGAAATCGCCGACCGGTATCAGCGAGCGTTGGCGGAGTATCTGGACTCCGTGCGACAAGTCGTCTTGGAAACCGCCATCGATTACCATCGCGTTCGAACCGACGAGGACTACGAGCAGGTGTTGACCCGATTTCTTATCGGCCGAGCCAAGTCACGGGGGTTGCGATGACGTTCCTGCAGCCACTCCTGCTGGCCGCCCTCCCACTGGCCGCCCTCCCGATCATCATTCATTTGATCAATCAGTACCGCTATCAATCGGTGCGTTGGGGCGCGATGATGTTTCTGCTCGCCGCGCAGCAGATGTCTCGAGGCTACACGAAACTGCGGCAATGGCTGATCTTGCTGTTTCGTGTCTTGGCAATCGCCGGGCTGATCCTGGCCATCAGCCGGCCCCTGTCGAGTGGTTGGCTGGGTCTGGCCGCCGGAGGACGCCCCGACACGACGCTGCTGGTGGTTGACCGGTCTCCCAGCATGCGGCAGCAGTCCATCGCCAGCGGGATTTCGAAGCTCGAGACCGCACAGCGGCAACTCGCCGATACGCTCCGCACGCTGGGAACTTCTCGCTGGGTACTGTTCGACCCCTTGAGCGAATCGCCCATCGAGCTGGAGGAACTGGACTACTTGCTCGACGCTCCCGAGTCGGCCGGCAGAAGTTCGACAACCGACATCCCCAGCTTGCTGCTGGCTGCTCGCCAGTACATCGAAACGAATCAGGTGGGCCGAGTTGACATCTGGCTCTGTTCGGATCTCCGCGAGAACGACTGGCAGGCCGATAGCGGCCGCTGGGAAGTGTTGCGAGAGACCTTCAGCGAACTGGGATCTCGAGTTCGTTTCCATTTGCTGGCCTATTCGCAGGTCGCCCCCGATAATCTTTCCGTCCGAGTGACTCAGGCCCGAGTGGAGCAGTCCGGGGAGTCGGCGGACCTGCTGATTTCCGTCCGCTTGGAGCGACAAGCTCACGGAGCGGGCGTTGGGGCGGGCGTTGGGGAAGGCGAGGGATCAGACGAGAACGCGGATCCGTTCGACACTCCCATCTCGACTCCGATTGAGTTCGATGTGGAAGGAGTCCGTTCGGTACACAACGTGGAGTGGAACGGGAACCGTCATGACCTCCAGGACCACCGAATTCCACTCGCCTCGGGCCAGCAGCGAGGCTGGGGCCAAGTCTCCATTCCGGCGGACGCCAATCCGAGCGACAATGTGTTCTATTTCGTCTTTGGACCTCCAACGCCCCGCAAGACGATCCTGGTCGCGGAAGACCCTCGGGCCTCCCGGCCTCTGGAATTGGCGGCGGGCATTCCAAGTGACTCCACGGTCGAGCATTCGGTCGAAATCATGACTCCCGAGCAATTGCTGACCGCTCCCTGGGAAGAGATCGCTCTGCTGATCTGGCAGGGCGAACTCCCGACCGGTGATACCGCTCGGCTGATCGAGGAATTCGTGAGTGACGGAGGCCGTGCCCTATTCTTCCCACCCCGCGCTGGGGCCAGTGGTGAGTTTCTGGGAGTTCGGTGGGAGGCTGGGGAGCGGGGAACCGAGGACTCGACTCCCATCGCCACCTGGCGAGGAGACCAGGATCTGCTCGCCAACACGCTCAGCGGAACCGCGCTTCCCGTGGGGCAAATCGAAGTTCGGCGTCATGTGCAATTGTCGGGGGAATTCACGCCGCTGGCCTCACTCGAGCAAAATCAACCGCTGTTGGTCCGAGCGGTGACGGACCGGGGAGGAGCCTACTTCCTGGCTTCCACACCCGCCCCGGCCGATTCCTCTTTGGCTCGAGATGGAGTCGTCTTGTACGTCCTGGTGCAGCGGGCGCTGGCGGCGGGATCGGAGCGACTTGGCGACACGCGTCACTGGATCGCCGGATCTCGCGAGGAAATCGACACCACCGGTTGGCAGCGACTGGCCGGCACCTCCGAGGCACTTTCCACGGACTTCGCCCATCATGCCGGAGTCTACGCGGCCGGCGACCAACTGGTCGCGATCAATCGAGATGAAGCAGAGGATCATGCCCGAGTCCTCGACGATTCCCAATTGGAAACTCTGTTTGAAGGGCTCGACATGCGGAGAATTGAAGATCAAGCTGGTAGTCTGCAGTCGCTGATCCAGGAAGTCTGGCGACTGTTCTTGATCACCATGTTGGTGGCCCTGATCGTGGAAGCTGGGTTGAGCCTCCCGAAACCACGAACTTTACCCGGAGTCACTTCGTGAACGCGACCCGCACTCTGTCGTTCCTGTGGACTCCCTGGTCCATCTCTCTTTCGCTGCTGGTGCTACTGGCCACGGCCGGACTCTGCGTGGTCACATGGCGTCGCAGCGGATACCGTCCTTCTGTCGGGTCGCTCGAGTTACTTCGGTTCTCGATTGTTCTGCTGGGAGTGCTGATGCTGAATCAGCCCGAGTGGGTTGAAGCGTTTCGCCCGCAAGCCAAGCCGGTCTTGGCGGTAATCTGGGACGACTCACCCAGCATGGAAACTCGGGATGTTCCCCTGACCTCATCGACGACCAGTTCAGAGTCCGCCAGTTTAGAGTCCGCCAGCTCGCAGTCCGCCGGTTCGCAGTCCGCCGGTTCAGAGTCCGCCGGTTCGCAGGTTAGCACATCTTCGTCGGATTCCGACCTTCCCGGCTCGAGCGTCCAGTCTCGTAAAGAGGCAATCGCCAGGGCGATCGACGAGGCGACCTGGGAACCGCTGCGCGAGCAGTGGGACATACACCTGGAGTCCTTCTCCGGATCCTATCCGGGAGCCCGCAGTAATCTGTCCGCCCCACTCCGGGAAGCACTCGAACAGCATCCGCACCTCCGCGCCATTCTGCTGATCTCGGATGGTGACTGGAACGAAGGGGCTCCACCCATCGAGATGGCCTCGCGTCTTCGGCTGGCGGAAATTCCCGTGTTGGCCATGCCGGTCGGCAGTCCCAGCCGGCTTCCAGACATCGAGCTACTTAGTCTCGATGCTCCCACGTTTGGGATTGCGGGGAAGACGGTCCGCATCCCCTTTACGATCGAAAGCTGGCTTCCACGTGAATATGCGACTCAGGTTGTGCTGACTAGTTCCACGGGCGAACAGATTACCCAAGAGATTCGGGTCGCCCCCATGGGTCGAACCACGGACTCGATTCTCTGGAAACCGGATGACGTGGGCGACTACACCCTCAAGCTAGAAGTCCCGCCCCATCCGGACGAAACGATCCTGGATAACAACCAGCGGAGTGCTCCGATCAGCATTCGCGAGGAACGATTGCGGGTCCTGGTCGTGGAATCGTATCCACGTTGGGAGTATCGCTATCTGCGAAATGCCCTGTCACGCGATCCCGGCGTGGATGTCTCCTGCCTTCTGTTCCAGCCCGGACTGGAACGGGTCGGCGGTGGCAGTTCGGACTATATCTCTTCCTTCCCGGATGGTCTGGATGAGCTCTCGGAGTTCGACGTGGTTTTCCTGGGGGACGTTGGAATGGAACCGGGACAGTTGACCGAGGAGCAATGCCGCCTCCTCAAGGGCCTGGTCGAACATCAGGCCAGCGGCTTGGTCTTTCTGCCAGGCTGGCAGGGGCGGCAATATTCCTTGCTGGATTCAGAACTGGCCGATTTGATGCCCGTCACCCTCGATCCGGGCCAGCCGAGAGGCTGGGGTTCACGGATCCCCAGTCACTTTGAACTGACGGAACTCGGCCGGCGCAGTCTCTTGACCAAATTGGCCGACACGGAAGACGAGAATAGCGAAGTTTGGGAGGACCTCCCCGGATTCCAGTGGCATGCTCCCGTGGAGCGAGCCAAGGCGGGAAGCGAAATCCTGGCGGTCCACAAGGATGCCTCCAATCAATACGGCCGCCTGCCACTGCTCGTCTCGAGGACTCATGGGGCGGGGAAAGTACTCTTCATGGGAACCGATGGTGCCTGGCGGTGGCGAAAAGGAGTGGAAGATAAGTACCACTATCGTTTCTGGGGACAAGTCGTCCGCTGGATGGCCTACGCTCGCAATATGGCTCGAGCTGATTCGATTCGTCTCTATTACTCCCCGGACCAACCCCAAGTACGTCAATCACTGACGCTGAATGCCAATGTGATGGAGGCGAGCGGCGAACCCTTGGAACGAGGAGAGGTGACAGCCAGAATCCAAGCACCCTCGGGTCAAGCGGAAACGATCCGTCTAACTTCGCGAGGAGAGGAGTGGGGAGCCTTCACCGGGCGTTACACGACTCAAGAACCAGGCCTCCATCAGCTTCGTCTCTATTGTCGGGAGACCGACTCCAGCCTGGAGACTACTTTCTTCGTGCAGGGAGATCCCGAGGAGCCGATCGGACACCCCGCTCGTCCCGAAGTTCTCGAGGAACTGGCTCGGGTGACTCAAGGGGAAGTGATTCTCCCGGACCGAATCGAAGATGCCATCCGTTCCCTGGAGAATCTTCCCGAGCCACCCCTTTCCGTCCGGCGAGTTCCACTTTGGAGCCATCCGGCGCTGGCCGGTCTATTGGTGCTGATGCTCGGAATCTTCTGGGGGGGGCGAAAGGTGGTTGGTTTGATATGATGAGGGGAGCCCGTCGGCCCGCTTTCCCCACTCCGTAGGAAAATCGCTTGTGGTCCCTGACAGGAACAATACAGGAGTCAATTCGATGGATCCCGCGTCACAGTCGCCACGTCTCGAGTTGCCTCGCAAGTTGCTGGACAAGCTGCATGTGTTTCGCCGCCGGGTCTGGACCATCAAGGGGTTGGAGGTGGTTTCCGTCGCCCTGGTCGGCCTGTTGCTCGCCTTCTTGCTCCTGTTTGTTTTCGACCGGGTCAGCGAAACATCGCGGCTTGCTCGGGGAGCCCTGCTGCTGGGAGCACTCGCCTGCCTGGCCACCATCCCGCTGCAGCTGTACCGCTGGGTCTGGCGTCAGCGAAAGTTGGAACAACTGGCTCGCCTGCTAAGTCGCCGGCTTCCCCTATTGGGCGATCAACTGCTCGGAGTGATCGAACTGGTGCGGAACGACGCCGAACAGGCTCGGTCCCGGGCCCTCTGTGCCGCGGCGGTCCAGCAAGTCTCCGACGAAACGGAGCGTCGAGATTTTTCGGTCGCTCTCCCCCCTTCGCGTCACCGGATCTGGGGATCGGCGGCGGTGCTGGGCTTGGTCATGCTTCTCGGCTTGGCGATTACTCTACCGGCAGCCACTCAAAACGCTTGGGCTCGATTGTTGGCTCCCTGGAAAAACATCCCTCGATACACCTTCACGAAACTGACTCCCCTCCCCTCGACCCTCGTGGCCGCTCATGGCGAACCACTCACCCTCACCGTCACCCTGGACGAGCAAACAGTCTGGCAACCTCTGACGGGACGATTATCGCTGGCTCAACATCCCACGATTCAATCCGAACTGGACAACGGCCGATACAGCTTTCAACTTCCCGCGCCGATCCATTCCCACACGGTCCAGCTCCAAATCGGTGACGCTCGGCATCGCCTGAAAATCGAACCGGTCCTGCGGCCCGAGTTGAGCGGCGTGGCGGCCCAGGTGGAACTTCCCGATTATTTGCAGCGAACCGAATCACTGCGAAAGGACGTCCGTGGCGGAACGATCACGTTGGTGCGAGGCTCGCAGGCTCAGTTCGAGGCGACCGCCAATCGTGAGCTTTCAGCGGCCCGCTTTAATCAGCGTGAGGTTGTCCCCACCGGATCGCGGATTGTCACGCCCCAGCATCAAGTGGACGGGGATCGAAAATTTCCGATCGAGTGGGAAGATGAATTCGGATTATCGGGACGCGACCCTTTCTTGCTTTCGGTGATCAGCCGGGAGGATGAGCCCCCGACGCTAATCTGTGAAGATCTGCCTCGACAAGGAGTCCTCCTGGACAGCGAGCAATTGACGTTTCGGGTTCGAGCACGGGACGATTTCGGGATTCGGCAAGTCGGCTTCGTCTGGAAAAGCCTCTTGGGGGAAGAAGAGGGAGAAGTGGCGAGTGGCGAGCGGATTCTGGCCGCCGGTTCGCCGGACAAGGAGACCTTGGAATTGACGGGGACGTTCTCGGCTCGTTCCGCCGGCATTTCCCCTCAGCCGATCGAATTGCGGATCTGGACGGAAGATTACTATCCGGACCGGGAACGAGTTCTTTCTTCGCCCTACATCTTCTATGTTCTGTCGCCGGACCAACATGCGATCTGGCTCACCGAACAGCTCAGCAAATGGCACCGCCAATCGCTCGAAGTGCGGGACCGCGAACTGCAGCTTTACGAAACCAACAAGCAACTGCGGGACCTGCCGGCCGAGGCCTTGAACCGGCCGGAAGTCCGCAAGGAGATTGAATCGCAAGCCGCGGCCGAGCAGGCGAATGGCCGCCGACTCTCGGCACTGACCCAGTCGGGTGAAGAACTGGTCCGTCAAGCATCGCGGAATCCAGAGTTCGGGGTCGGTCATTTGGAACGTTGGGCCGAGATGCTGCAGATCTTGCAAGAGATTTCCGACCAGCGGATGCCCTCCGTCGCGGAACTGTTGTTGGAGGCGGCTCAGGCCGAAGGCTCCCCGTCGGCGCCCAGCGACTCGGAAACACCTCCTTCCGCGGGACAAATTCGCGCGACCGGCAGTGGCGATGGTGATCAGGGTGATGAAGGCGAGAATGGTGACTCCGACTCACCGGCCGTGCCCGCCGTCGTGGACGTG
>JBJHCD010000018.1:7500-18004 GCA_050485845.1 Pirellulaceae bacterium
CGTGGAATCAACCCAGCAGCCCCAAGAGGACTCGGCAAGCGACCAAGGGGACTCCGATTCGGAATCGCCCGCCGGCAGCCCCCGATTGAGTCTGGCCGAAACAACCTTGTTGGGAACAGGCGGAGAGCCCTCCGAACCGGCGCCGGCCAGTGAGAAACTGGATCAGGCGGTGAGGGAACAGCGAGACTTGTTGGCCGAGTTTGAGAAGGTGGCGGACGAGCTGAACCGTATCCTCGCCAATCTCGAAGGCTCCACCCTCGTGAAGCGACTCAAGGCCGCCGCTCGAACACAGTACGAAATTGCCGGTGATATTGCCGAGCAGATTGGGGATTCCTTTGGGCTTTCCAGCGGTCGCTTGAAGGAGACGCAAGCAACGCTGTTTCGTGAGTTGGCGGAACGAGAGTTGGCCAGCAGCCAACACGTTTCGACCATCATGGACGACATGCAGGCCTATTTCGAACGCCGCCGGTATGTCCAATTCAAGTCGGTGCTGGACGAGATGCGTGAGTTGGATGTGGTCGGGAGTCTGCGGCAGTTGGGAGACGATGTCGAGAAAGAGAGCGGGCTGACGTTGGCCCAGTGCGAGTTCTGGTCCGACACGCTGGACCGCTGGGCGGAGGACTTGGTCGATCCAGCTTGCAATGGTAGTTGTCCGGGTGGGAAATCGCCCGACAGCCTCCCCCCTTCCATCGTCCTGGAAGTCCTCCAGATCCTGGAGGGAGAAGTCGATTTGCGGGAGGCGACTCGAGTTGCCGAGCAAGCTCGACCCGCCCATGATCCGGAAGAATTCATGCAAGAGGCCTCTCGGCTTTCCATGGTCCAAGACGAACTGCGGGACAGGACGGAGCAAGTGATCGAGCGGATTTTGGAGCTGGAGGATGCCGAGGAGCACTTCCTGCGAGAGCTTCAATTGCTCGCTCAGGTCGAACAAGTCATGGATGAGGCGGTCACGATCCTGCAGCGCCCCGAGACGGGGAGCGAAGCGATCGCGGCGGAAACCGAAGCCATTGAACTGCTGCTGCAGTCACGTCGGATCAATCCGAGTGGGGGTGGAGGTGGAGGTGGCTCGACTCCCGGTGGTGGAGACGCCGGGGACGCCGTGGCCGATTCGGCGTTGGCCATGCTGGGACGGGGCCGCAATGAACAAGAGGTGCGCGAGGATCGAGGGATCGCTCAGACCACCGGCGACAGCGGGTCAACGCTTCCCGAGGAATTTCGCGCGGGCCTCGACCAATACTTCAATCGACTCGAGCAAACCGGAGGGACACCCTAGCCATGGATCGCTGTTTGATGAGGACCTTTCGAATGGGATGCCACGAGACGACCGCCATGCATCAACTTGCCCCGACCGGCGACCAACCACTCGCCAATCTGCTCGGAACAGGGAAGTCGACGGCTCACGCCACGCGCATCCCAGGTAGCGTCGTCCGTTGCATCCGGCGGTTGCAATGGACAAGTCTGCCCCTTGTGTCGGCCTTGATCGGCTGGCCCGTGATGGCCGGAGGCCAGGACCTTCCGCCCGTTCCGCCGATTCCCCCGCAGCCCCGACCACTGGCCATCGATGTTATTGTCGAGGAGGCTCCGATACTTCCGGCCGACGAGAACGAAGCGCATACGAACGCTGGTAAAGATACTGATAAAGACAAAGACAAGGATGCGAACGAGCAAGCGGGTGGCGAACGGGAGCAAGCCGAACCGGAAAAAGCTCCACCGGCCGATCCCCCCGCGTTGGCCGCGCTCGTTCCGCAAGTCGAGACTCAGTATGACGCCATGCTGCAATCCGAGTTGCACTTGGCATTCCTGATCGGACAGTTTCGCAAGGCCGAGCGGGAGGCGATCGAAAAAGAGGCTCGAGCCGGCTATCGGTCGATGATGCGTGAAATGGCGGAGATGCGACTTCCCAGGCAGGCCAATGTCCGCCAGGCTCGTGCTGTTGGCGGAATCATTCGCGTCGCCGACCCGGCTGGAGTTGTACAGGCCGTGGTGAACCCAAATATGCCCGGCATGCGGGCAACAACCGCCACGTCGTCCGATATTCCAAGTCAATTGGAACGGCTGATTGCGGATGCCATGTCCCAGCATGCATCGCCGGAGAAAGTAGCCCAGTTCCACCAAGAGCGGGAAAAGCGGACCGCGAGACTGAAGCAAGTCATCATTTCCAACATCGTCACGGGGTTGGATGAGAAACTGCTGCTCAGCCCCGCTCAACGACAAGAAGTGACCGACCTACTGGACAAACACTGGGACTCCCCGAATCCGCAGTTACTGGACCAATTCACCTACCCCAACGATAACGGCTGGCTCCCGATCCCGGACAATCTCATTCATTCGGCATTGACGCCGAGTCAGCGGCGAGTTTGGATCGACCGGCGACGCCAGCACACGGTGATCTTCAATGCCGTGGGGGGAGTGGGAATGCAGAATTTTCGCATCGACGATTCGATGTGGAAAGGTTTCGACCGGGACCAGCAGGAGGTGGGGCAATGAAGCAGCAGCTCATTCCGCCATCCTGGCGGTGGTCGGTCCTGCATTGGACCATGTTCCTGGCGTGCACGGGGGGTGTGGGGGTGCACTTTTCGTGCACGACCGGGGCATGGGCCCAAGTCGTTCAAGTTCAGCGACAAGTCTTCGTCCAGATGGATGGTCGTGTCCAGGCGAACGTGGTGGTTGGGGACCCATTCGGCGAGGTGGTGGAAGAGGCCATGTTGCCACCGGAAGTGGTCAACCAATGGATTTTCGGCGGCAATCTTCAGCCCGAGGATGGTCGGCGACGTCTGGAACAACAACTGCAAGTTCGCCTGGAAGAGATCACCGAACGATGCGAGCTGAGCGCCGAACAGTCGAGTAAGCTTCGCCGAGCCGGGCGGGGCGACATTGTTCGTTTTCTCCGCCAGGTGGGCGAGGTGCAGCGGCTAGTCTCCGGCAAGCGACGGAATGTGGACATGGCCATGCTGATCAACGACCATGTGCAACCCTTGCAGCTGATCCTGCAAACCGGCCCTTTCGGCCCCGATTCCCTGTTTCACAAGACAGCGGCGCGGACCTTGGATCCGGGCCAGCAATCGCTGCTGGCGGAGCTGAATGACCAGCGAAAGCGAGCCGCGTTTCGCTCACGCGTGGAACTGGCCATTGCCCTGTTGGAACGTTCCATCCCGCTGCTCGACGAACAACGCAGCGAACTGGTGGAACTCATCCTGGCTCGGGTTGACCCAGTCAGTTTGGGTCGCGGCGACCTCGATCTGCTCTGGATTCAGTATCAAATTTCCACGCTCCCTGATCAGCAGCTCGAGGAAATTTTCCTGGAGCCGCAGCGAGCCATGCTGGCAGCCTTGGCGCAACGAGTCGGTAATCAGCGGCGGTTGCTTATCGAACGAGGACTTCTTGATGAAGCCAACCACTAATCGTTATCGCTCACTGGTCTTCCGAGGCGTTCGCTGGGGGGCATTGAGCCTGCTGTTGGCCGGCAGCTTACTGGTCGATTCCGCGGGGGCTCAAGGTCAACTGCCAGGATTCCGTCAGGGGGAGGTCGTCCCTCGCGATGTGCGGGAAATGTACGATCGAGGTGTCCAATTCCTGGTTCAACGGCAATCGGACCATGGTGGTTGGGAAGGAGACGGCCAGGCAGGACCGGGGGTCAATGGTCTCTGCCTGATGGCGCTCCTGGCCTCGGGAGAAGATCCCAACTTCGGACTCTACAGCACGCCGATCCGAAAGGCCCTGCGAAGCATCATTCGGTCACAGGACACCGCGACGGGCTACATCGGTAGCAGCATGTATCATCATGGCTTTGCCATGCTGGCTCTGGCCGAAGCCTATGGAGCGGTGGATGACCGCAATTTGTGGGAAACGACAGAACGGGGACAGTACCGATCGATCGGTCAGGCCTTGGAACTTTCGGTTCGCATGGCGGTCAGCTCCCAGAAACAGAATCAGTTCGGGGCCTGGCGCTACTCACCTCAATCCACCGACGCCGACACCTCGGTCAGCGGAGCGGTCATGGTCGGACTGCTGGCGGCTCGCAACGCCGGTATCGAGGTCCCCGACGAGGCGATTGACCGGGGAATTGCCTACTATCAGAGCATGACCTCCCCCTCGGGGCAGGTCGCTTATGCGGGAGGCCTGGGAGGTTTTGATGAGTCGCTGGCTCGCATCTCCATTGCGACATTGGTTTACGCCGTCGCCCGCCGCAAGGACCTCCCGGAGTATCAGGCCACCCTGGGGCACTTGGTCAACCGGCTGGAATCCCCTCCCGGTTCATGGGCCGACTACACGCGTTACTACCAGGCCCAGGCGTTGTTTCAAGGAGATGTCGAGGCCTGGGAGAAGTGGAATCGGCTGCTGATCAGGCAGTTGAAGCAAATGCAACAAGCCGATGGCAGCTTTTCAGGGGACATGGGAACAACGGTCGCCACGTCGATGTCCCTGCTGGCCCTGGCCCTGAATTACCGCTTTCTGCCGATTTACGAAAGATAAGGCCCGGCAACCTCATGATTTGTCGATTCCGCCCGCAGCCACCGATTTTGCCTCTTCCCACTTTTTCCTTCCCCTCATGCCGCTTTCGCCACTCGATGCGATTCGGATGGGTAATCTTGATCCTGGTCGGTCTGCTGTCGGCGTCGGCTCACGCCCTACTTCTCGGGCCACGGTCGGCGTGGGGGGTGGATTCTCCGTCGCCTGAGACAACCAGCCAGACGGATCAGTCCACGGAAAAGGGGGCAGATGTCGTTCCCTTTCCTCGCGGCGAGCTTCGGCTGGTCAATGACGACTTCGCCCTGGGGCGATTGGAGTACTCGGATCAAGAGGGTCGAGTGCGATGGCGAGCCCATGGATTCACCAGTCCGTTTGAATTCGATGTACCGGCCATCCGCTCCATCCGCTTTTCATCGCTCGGTGACCCGGCAGCCCCGCCACTCCCTTCAGGAGCCTACGGGTTGGAACTGGAGGGGGGCGACTTGCTGTACGGAGAACTGCGGAAACTGACCGATCGAGAGCTGACGATCCAAGTCCCGGCAGCCGATGGAGCGACGCGAACCTGTACGATTGATCGGTCGATCGTGCGGCGGATCGTTCTCTGGCAAGAGGGAAACGCCCTGATCCATGAAGGCCCCCGGGGACTTGAGGGCTGGAAGCTAAACCCCGAAGGACACTGGTTTGATGACGCGGGCCAGCTGGCGACCAAGGAATCGGAAAGTGCGGCCTTCGCCGACGTGGGACTCCCCGACCAGGCTCGGTTGGAGCTGGAGATCTCTTGGAAAGGTGCTCCCAATTTTGCCATCGCCTTGGGGGTGGATGAGAAGGAGGAATCCCAGCAATTCGCCTTTCGCATCGAGGCGTGGCAAGACGAACTGGTCCTGTTGCGCGAGCGGGAAGAAGACGCGGACCTCGTCTTCCTGCAAAAGCTCTCCCCGACGCAAGGGTCAATTCGGCTGCAGATCTATCTGGATCAGCCGCGCCAACGCATGTACGTTTTCTCCTCGTCCGGCTCCCTGCTGGGCGAATTGAAATTTTCCGATCAAGGAGACCCCGGCGTTTCCTCCTCACCCTCGCTCCACGGAATTCAACTCTCGAACAGTGGAGTTGAGTTCAGGTTGGAGCGGCTGCGGATCATCCGTTGGAATGGCGAGCCGCCTCGAACAAATCAGGGCGACACGGAACGAGTCTACTTATCCGATGGCACGGTGCACCAGGGAACGATTCGCGAATTTCGTGCCGAGTCCCTCGAGTTCGTGATGGATGTCGACGGCCGGGAAGTCGTCATTCCACAGCAGCAGTTCGAATCGGCCGTCTTTGACCCTAACGAGTCCTCCGCCGTAGGATTCGGCCCTGATCCCGACAAGCAGATTCGCTTGATCGGCCGGGACGGAGTGCGACTGGCGGGGAAATTGAAGCGAGTTTCGGATGGACATGTGTGGCTGCAAGTCCCCGGAATTAGCTCACTATGGCAAACCCCCTTGGACCAATTGCAATCGCTGATCGTGCTGCAATTTGATGTCCCCAGCACCCCGGCCGGAGGACGCATCGGCCGGCTGGAAATCCCGGGAATTCGACTTCAAGGACAATTAACCGAGGGAACGACGGAGGGGGATTCCAGCGGACTTATTTGGCATCCTCGAGGCAGCCACGTGGCGAGTCCCCTCCGCAGTGAAGTGGATGGAAGAATCATTTATCGGGAACCACGACCCGAGCCGACACGCGGACAGGCGAATACGGCGCGGCGAGTTATGCCGGCCCCGCAAGTCGGCGTGGTGGGAGGGTTCTTTCGAGCACTCACCGGCGAGTCCTCCTCCAGCCCTCGACCAACTCGAGCCGTATTGGCCAGAGCCCTGCATCTGCGAACCGGAGACATTATTCCGGGCGAGGTCACGCGGATTGATGAATCGGGAGTCCTGTTCAAGACGCCGGTCACCGAAGCGGAATTTGTCCCGCATGCCAAGATCAAGTCCTTGGATCTCGACATGGCATTCGGCGCTCCCAAGACCGATCCCGTGAAGCAAGATCGGTTGCTGACGCTCCCCCGCATGCAGAGAAACAATCCACCGACCCATTTGATCGTCTCCCGCAATGGCGACTTCCTGCGAACTCGGCTCATCTCGCTCGACGAAAAAGAGGCCCATGTCGAAGTTCGACTGGAGCGGCAAGTGATCCCCCGCGACCGAATCGCTCAGATCATCTGGCTGCATGACGATGAACTGGGACCTCGAGACGGTTCGTCCTCTTCACGGCAGAACGGAGTTGCTGACGGTGCGAACAGTGACGGTGCG
The DNA here is from genome assembly GCA_050485845.1 of Pirellulaceae bacterium. Taxonomy (GTDB): domain Bacteria; phylum Planctomycetota; class Planctomycetia; order Pirellulales; family Pirellulaceae; genus JBJHCD01. The sequence goes on from JBJHCD010000018.1 coordinate 14,262, forward strand.
GACAGTGACGGTGCGGACAGTGACGGTGCGAACAGGGACGCCGATACAGAGACACCGGACGTTGGGACGCCTTCGCAAACGGACCTCCCGACCGGGATTCGCGTTCAAGCCCTGCGTCAGGATGGGATTCGGTTGACGTTCCACGCACAGCGCGTGGAAGGAGAGGCCATCATCGGTTCGAGTGACGTTTTGGGAGATTGCCAGGTCGATATCGATGAAGTCGATCAGCTGCTTCTTGGCGAGATGATTGAACAGGCCGCCTCTCGGCTGGCCAGCCATCGCTGGCGTCTGCAACACTCGCCCGATCCCCGTTACCTTCAGGAGACGGAAGCCGGTGGTTCCGAACGCCCGCCAGGGGCGGACTCACCCCTGGTCGGCGAACCCGCTCCGGACCTCAAACTCCCCCTGCTTTCCGGCGGCCGGTTCGACCTGGACCAGTATCGTGGCCAAGTGGTCGTCCTTGACTTCTGGGCATCCTGGTGTGGGCCCTGTCTGCAGACCATGCCTCAAATTGAACGCACGGTGGCGCAGTTCGAGGATCAGCAGGTCGCATTGATTGCCGTCAACCTCCAAGAGACGCCCGACGTTATTCGCTCGACCCTCGAGCGTTGGAACCTACGGCCGCAAGTCGCCCTGGATCGCGACGGCGTTGCGGCTCAGCGATACCAGGTCACCGCGATCCCTCAAACCGTGATCATTGATCGGGAGGGAAAGGTCGCTCGGCTCTTTGTCGGCGGGGGCCCCAGCTTCGAGGAAAACCTACGGGCGGCGTTGGAGACTGTCGCGGGGGATTGACCCCCGGTTCAGGGCTCGCCCGCGATCCAACGGCTGACTGTCGGCCAGACCTGCTGAGTGGCAATATACCAGGCCATTCCCAGTAGCAAGACGAAGCCGATGGCGGCCAAGGTGTTCAGCAGGGGCGTGTTCCGATGCTCTCCCATCACCTCGCGGCTGGAAGTCATCCACCAGAGAGCGCCTGCCATGAGGGGTGCGGCCAACACGGTCATGGCTTGGGCCGCCACGATGGCGGCGACCGGAGGCGTCCCGCTACGAATGACGTACAGCCCGATCACCATGCCGGTGATCAGCACTCCCGCCGTCAATATCCGAGGCATCCAATCCCTCGGTTGGCTCCCGAGCCCCAACGCGTCGGAAAGGATGAATCCACCGATCATCGAATTGACCAGGAACGACGAGTAGGCGGCGGAGAAAAGTCCGATACAAAACAGCAACTGCCCCTTGGTCCCGAAAAGCGGATAAAGTTGTTCGGCCAGGTCGGCGACATTCGCCAGTTCCTTGCCTCGCAGCACGCAGGCGGCCGTCGACATGATCATCAAGGTGATCAGACACATGATCACCGCCCCAACTCGGGCATCAATCAATCCCTCCCGCATGTCCCGGAGATTCCAACCCTTGAAGCGGACAAGGTACGACTGGTAATAGGCGGCGGTGATCACAAACGTTGTTCCCACCAGTCCCAGCGTCGAGATGTCCAAGCCGCTCCCGGCCAGCAGATTCGGAGAACCGTCCTGACGCATTACCAGCGAAACGGCGAAGTATAGATTGATGGCAAAGGCCAGCAGCATGAGGGCGACGAAGAACGACATCAGCCGTTCAATGAAGACGTACAGATTTCGAAACGCGAACAGAAACGTGATGGACAAGGCATTGAAACTTACCACCAATGCCGCGTCCAACCAAAATGATTGCACCCAACTTTCCGGAAGCCCCAAGTCGCCCTTGAAAACGTCGAAGGCCGAATGGACCCCCAGGTTGTTGCCGAACTGATAGGCCGAGGAAATGAAGCAGGCCCCGAGTCCAATCAAGACGGCCAGCCATCGCCCCACCCGTTCGGTAATCAGGTCCGCCGCGGAGCGCTGAGTCACCACGCCCAGCCTGGCCCCGAGCGTCATGTAGACCAGCATGAAGACGACCGCAATCAAGACCACCCACACGCGAGAAAACCCATTGGCCGCCCCAACTCGAGAACTAGTCAAGATGCTCCCTGGGCCGATCACCACGCAGGCCGTCACGAGGCCGGGACCCACGCTCTTCAAGACTCGGGTTGCCAAATTCGACGGCCGGTCGATCGTCGAGCCCGTCGAAGTAGCCGCTACGTTTTCTGTCAGTTCCGTTGGTCCTTCCGTCATGTGCCGTGATCCAATTCCTGAGGTGTTCTAGGGTTTTTCTTGGGGCTTTCCGGATGTTTGCAAACGGTGTCCCAAGGATGCGGGTTTTTTGTTGGTTGTGAATGGGGTTGCCGGTGGGACGGTTCGGGACGGGACAATCCCGACGGCTTGCGCCTCGGGCAAGTTTTGGGGTTACGAATGGGGTTGCCAGTGGGGCGGTTCGGGACGGGACAATCCCGACGGCTCGCGCCTCGGGCTAGTTTGGAAACACCACCGCCGTGATGGGAAAATGATCCGAAGGTGTCCGCCCATCCCGCTCCGTGCGATCGATCTCGGCTGACAAGATTCGCCAGTCCAGGCTAACCCCAATCCAGTCGATTCGGGGACCCCGCGTGGCTGTCGCCACAAAGCCCGAGAATGTCCCCTCATGATCGCCTCGCTCGGGATGGATCACTCGATAGGTATCCACCAGCGGTGACTCCATCCCCTCGGACTCATCAAATAGTGCCTGATAAGGAGGACTCCCCTCCCCCGCGTTAAAATCGCCCGCCACGATCACTCGGCATCCCTCTCCCATCGACTCCACCTTGCGACGGATCAATCGGGAGGATTCCAGTCGAGCTTCTCGGCCTCGGTGATCGAAATGCGTGTTCAGGAAGAGGATGGGAGGAGCAGCCTCGGCCTTCTTGTCGCGCAATTTCACCCAGGTCACCATCCGAGGGAGCGAGCTATCCCAACTCTTGCTTCCAACGACATCGGGAGTTTCGCTGAGCCAGAAGTGGCCTCCATCCAGCTTTTCAAAACGCTCCTCCCGAAAGTACAACGCCATCATCTCCCCACGTTCCTGGCCGTCGTCGCGTCCCACGCCCAGCCACCCATATCCCGGCATGGCCTCGGCAAGGTAGTCGCGCTGAAAGCCGAGCGTCTCCTGAGTTCCCAAGAGATCGGGATCAAAGTTCTGGATGGTTTCCAGCAGGAACTCTTTCCGACGATCCCAATGATTCTCGCCGTCGCGGGCCGTTCCATAGCGGACGTTGAAGCTCATCACGCGAACCTCCAAGCCCTCCTCGTCCGCTCGACCGAATCGTTCGCTGCACATCAGTACCGCGCATCCCAACCATAAAGCCACGACCAGTTTTCGCATGGTTCCCCTTCTCCGTTCACGGCACGCCACAACCCTCGTGCGGTTCGCTTGATGATTGTCCGCTCGCCCCATCTCCACGGAAGCCATCGCCCCAGGGAGAGAGCGCCCCAGGGAGAGAGCACGAGACAAGTAACCTCAATCGGGCGCCGATTCTAACATGTACGCCCCGGCAATCGAGACAACCACCAGAGATAATTCGGGGGAATTCCGTCAGGTCCACCACAGGCCCGCACGGCCCAGCGCCCATAGCCCGTGGACGTTTGCTCGGTGGACAGCCCCCGGGTTACGTTGATTAAATCTTGTCGGGCCGGTGAATTGAATTCGGTGGACTTGATTTGATGAAGAGCCGCGGCGGACTCGGGAGAGTCCGAGCCACGTGGCTCCGTTCTCCTGAACGGAGAGTTCGCCGACTCTCCCGAGTCGGCGAAATAACCCCATCGTCCCTTCCCGTAACCGCCTGGGGGGAAAGC
>JBJHCD010000019.1:0-17963 GCA_050485845.1 Pirellulaceae bacterium
TGGTGATTGGGGGCGGGCCCGCCGGGACCACCACCGCCACTCTGCTGGCTCAGCAGGGGTATCGAGTCGAGTTGTTTGAACGGGAACGCTTCCCTCGCTTTCACATCGGGGAATCGCTGATCCCCGAGACTTACTGGGTCCTGGACCGGCTGAAGATGCTGCCCAAGATGCAGGCGAGTCCTTTCGTGAAGAAGTACAGCGTCCAGTTCGTGGGCCAGAGGGGACGACTGTCGGAACCTTTCTACTTCGACGAACACAAGCCGCACGAGTCCTCGCAAACCTGGCAAGTGGTCCGCTCCGAATTCGACCAGATGATGCTCGACAACGCTCGCGAACACGGAGTCGTGGCTCACGAGGGGGCTCGAGTGCTCGACGTCCTGTTCGAGGGAGAACGGGCGGTGGGGGTCAAGGTCAAGCTGGAAGACGAAGCCGAGCGGACGGTTCGAGCCCAGGTGGTGGTCGACGCCAGCGGGCAGAGTTCGCTGATCATGGGGAAACTGCAGTTGCGGGAGTGGGACCAGGAGCTGAAGAAGGCGGCCCTGTGGACGTATTGGGAGGGGGCCGAGCGGGGCCCGGGAAAAGACGCCGGGGCCACAATCGTAATGCAGACCGTCGGCAAAAAGGGGTGGTTCTGGTACATCCCCCTGCATAACGACATCGTCAGTGTCGGCGTGGTCGCCGATCATGACTACTTGTTCAAAAGCCGAGAGACCAAGGATCACGAGACGATCTATTTCGAGGAAGTCGCTCGGTGCCCCGGCCTTCAGCCACGGCTGAAGGAGGCAAAGCGAGTCGCCCCGTTCCGAGCGGCCAAGGAGTACTCGTATCGTTCGCGTCAGGCTGCCGGCGATGGTTGGGTTTTGGTCGGTGACGCATTCGGCTTCCTCGATCCGCTCTACTCTTCCGGTGTCCTGCTGGCGCTCAAGTCGGGCCAATTGGCTGCCGACACGATCGCCGAGGGCTTGGCAAATGGAGACACCTCGGCCGGACAACTTCGGAAGTGGGAGCCCCCCTTCCGCCAAGGCATGGATCGGATGCGGCGTCTGGTGTGCGAGTACTACGATGGCCTGAGTTTCGGTCGCTTCATCCGAGACAACCCCGAAATGAAGGGCTGGGTTACCGATCTGCTGATCGGTGACCTGTTTGATGAAAAAGTCGACGCCGTTTGGCCTCCACTCGATGCCCTCCGCGCCGAGACCGGGAACTAAGCGACACCTGCCGGTCACTCCCCTTTCACTCGCTGACCTAGTCGCTCGGCAAGCCGCCGAAGCGTCTCGCTCGAGTCGTCCACGCTGATCTTCACTTGGATCAGATGCATGTTCGCTCGATCTTCCCAGGCCTCGCGTAATGCCTGGTCAAACTCCCCTTCGGTCTCGACCAGATGTCCGACTCCTCCCCCCAGGACTTGTGGCAACGCCGCGTAGTTCCAAGGATGAATTTCGTTGAATTCCCACTCTCCCGGATGGAGAATCCGTTCGGTCCCGTAGCCGTGGTTGTCCAGCACAATGATGATGGGAGCGTGGCCGCGACGGATGATGGTGGATAATTCCATCCCCGTCATTTGAAACGCTCCGTCCCCGACCAGGACCAAGACTCGCGATTCCGGACTGGCTGTCTGGGCCCCCAAGGCCGCCGGAACGGAAAATCCCATGCTGGTGTAGTAGGCCGGACTGAGGAACTCGGTCCGCTCATGCGCCACCAACTCGGTGGCCGAGAACAACGAATCTCCGATATCGGCGATCACCACGGTTCCCTCGTCCAACTGCTGATTAATCCGAGCAATCAAGCGACTGATGCGAATGGGAGCGGAAGCTTGAAGTTCGTAACTGGGGATTCGGAACTGCAGTTCGGGCGGAATCTCGCGACGCTGAGCCTGAGGCTGTCTCTTGACCAGTTCCTCCAAGTAATCACTCAGCGCCACGCCACGATAGTGGTGATGGTGAACTCGCAGTTGTTCACTGGTGGCATAGATGCATTTGGACAGGTCGAGATTTGCCGTGAACACACCCAGATTGATGTCGGTCATGAAGGCGCCGAGGATCAACACGCAGTCGCTCTGTTCCACGAACTCGGTCACCTCCTGCCGTCCCATCGCCCCCTCGTAAAGACCGATGAATAGGGGATGCGTTTCACCGATCACGCTCTTGCCCAGCACCGTGGCCGCGATCGGAATCCCGGTCTGCTCGGCAAAGGCCACCAGCTTGTCTTGGAGGCCGAATCGATGGATCTCCACTCCAGCCAGGATGACGGGCCGTTCCGCCTTGGCCAGAATCTCCGCCGTCTCGGTGGCCGCTTCCTGAATGACGGCCGGGTCGGCGCGATACTGCAGCCGATGAAATGTATGAGCCACATGAGGAATCACGTTGACCATGTCTCGCGGTAGCTCGATATAGACCGGCCGCTTGTAACGGACCGCGGCGTCCAGGGCGCGATCAATTTCTCGAAAGGCATTGACCGGATCGGAAATCTCCACGGCGGCGACGCATAGCTTTTCAAACACCTCCAGTTGCGTGTGGAAATCCCGCACCTTGTGATGCAGCAGCGGATTGTTGATCCGTTCTCCCAAGCCAGGCGAACCGGAAATGACCACCACGGGTGACTTTTCCGCATAGGCCCCGGCAATCGAATTGCAGACGCTCAGCCCCCCCACGCAGTACGTCACGCAGACGACGCCCAAACCACGCACTCGAGCATAAGCGTCCGCCGCGAATCCCGCACAATCTTCCCGAGTGCATCCGACAACGTCGAGCGGACTTTTCTCCAACATGGAGTAGAACGCCAGCACGTAGTCTCCCGGGATCCCGAATACGTGCCCAACACCGTAATCCTGCAGTCGCTGGATCAAATATTGACCAATCGAAAGTCGTCCCGAAGTAATCTCGTTGGCAGGTAACGACGTCTCCGCGTCCGGAAAAGTCATCTCGTTGAGCGACATGGCACGTACCTCCGATGTGCGGTGCGAGGAGTGGGAACGCAACTGCTCGGCTCCCGACAAAAAGTCGACAGCTTATTCAACAGCCGACTCGACAGCCCGTTCGGTAGCCTATTCGATAGCTCGCGCGGAGGTCGCCCGAAAGTGGCGATCCCACGGGCTTCACCTCCACGGGGCCATCCAATGAAAGCATATACAGGCAACCCGTTCGGGGCGACCCTGACCGCCGATATGCCTTCGCAAGGGGGGAGTGGCAAGTCGGGCCTCCGCATGGTGGCAGCGGGGTCCGCGAGCGGACTTTTGCTCAGCGACGAGCAACCACAGGGCTCAACAGCGATCTTTTCGCTGCCGGAGCAGAAGGTTCCAGCCCAGAAGCAACCCCGAAACAGCGGTGAAAACCACCAACCCCCTCAGCGGTTTGGGGGACCAGGTCACCGCCCCCGTCTCCGGATCCACCCCGTGAAGCGCCGCTCCCAACGACAAGAGACATCCCCAAACGAAAACGGTCCACATGATCCAACGAAGCATCCGCCGATTCTCCTCGGCTGAAGCCTGCCGAGCCACGAATTCAGGGTTGGATTCGGGGTTGGATTCCGTTTTGGAACCCGACTTGGATTCGGCGTTGGACTGGTCGTTGGATTCCATCTCGGATTCGATGTTGGGAGGACGGGGGGGAATCAGACGACTTGCCGGTCACGGCGAACCACCTGTTTCCGAGTTGTTTGTTTCTGAGTTGACTGTTTCTGAGTTGACTGTTTCTGAGTTGTCCGTACTTGGGCTGTCCGTTTCTGGAAGTTCCGTTGCGGAGTGTTGACCGGCGCTGGACGAATCGGGGGGCGTGCCGACCCCATAATACGCCTCGGCCAACCAACCGGTCTCCGCCCGCACTTGGCGGACGATCGCGTCAAGGAACTCATCCTCCAGCGGCGTCACGTAGCTTTCGGCTGGTGGCCGAGCGACCGTGTAAATCTGAACCAGTCGGATCGTTCCACCCGCCCGCTGAATCTCCTTCAGCCGCTCGACATAGGCCGTCACTTCATCGGCCGTCGGAGCCTCTCCTTGAACTCGCATGAACAAGGATTGGATCACCAGCGGACGTTGCCGAGCCGCCTCGGTGATGTTGTCCAAAATCTGTTGAAACGGAATCGAGGTCCGTTCAATCCGCTGGAAATACTCAGCCGTCCCCGCGTCCAGCTTGGCCCAAATTTCCCCCTGATTGGCATCCAGAATCTGGAGTCCCCGCTGGACATGAGGGCGATGAAACATACTGGCGTTGGTGATCAACACCATCTTGACATCCGACGCTCCCCGGGCCGATTTCAAATCGGCACACCGCTGCATCAGCTCGTCAAAGTTCTTGTATGTCGTCGGCTCGCCATCCCCGGAGAAGGCAATGTCGTTCAGCCGACGGAGGGCATGGGGAGTCGAGCGAAATCGATCGGACTCGAAAATCGCGCCGCTCAGCACCATCCCCAGAACCTGGTCCAGTTCCCGAAGCAGGGACTCGATTTCGACGAACCGAGTTTCGGCCGTCGTCGTCCGGTCCACCTGGCAGTAGATGCAATCGAAGTTGCAAACCTTGTCGGGATTGAGGTTCACCCCGACGGAGATTCCCTTGCTACGGCGACTGACCACCGGATAGACGAATCGATTCGACTCAAAGAGCCGGTCGTGCTGTTGAAAGAGCCTCGTCGTGTCCATCATCGGTGGGGAGCAGCCGTAGTTGTGAGAATTCGTCCAGGGTCACTGTCGTCAGCTCCCCATCCTCTCTCCGCAAGACAAGCAGGTCGCTAAACACCTGGTCATCGAAATTCCGCTGAAAGTGCAGGCTGTGACGCCGCCGGTCCTTCCGCACCACGGTCCCACGGGTCACGGTCGGCCAAGACCGGAACCCGACCTTCACTTCATGGGTCAGCTCCACCCGATCACCGGGCTGAGCACGCTCGAATACTTCCAGTGTTTCTGAGTAGGCCATTGGGTGCTCGCTCATACTTCCTTGGCATCGATCCAGGACATCAGGCCACGAAGGCGACGTCCCACTTCCTCCAATTGGAGGCTCCGGTCACGCCGTCGCATGGCCTGAAAGGCCGGCGCCCCCGCTCGGTTCTCCAGGATCCACTCCCGAGCGAACTGGCCGTTCTGGATCTCGCTGAGAATCTTCTTCATCTCCTGTCGAGTTTCATCGGTAATAATACGCGGTCCTCGCGTATAGTCACCAAATTCCGCCGTGTTCGAGACGCTGTATCGCATGTAGTTGAGCCCCCCTTGGTAGAAGAGGTCCACAATCAATTTCAACTCATGCAAGCATTCAAAGTAGGCCATTTCGGGCTGATATCCCGCCTCGACCAAGGTCGCGAAGGCCGACTTGACCAGCTCACTCACCCCGCCACATAGCACCACTTGCTCGCCAAAAAGATCGGTCTCCGTCTCCTCGGAAATCGTCGTCTCAATGACTCCGCCCCGAGTTCCCCCGATTCCCTTGGCGTAGGCCAATCCGAGTTGTCGGGTCTTGTCCGAGGCACCTTCACTAACGGCAATCAGGCTCGGAACCCCGCCCCCCTTCACAAACTCACTCCGCACCAAGTGTCCCGGTCCCTTGGGGGCGACCAGCAGCGCGTCAACGCCGGGAGGAGGTTTGACCTGCCCGAAATGGATATTGAAACCATGCGAGCACATCAGGACGGCATCCGGCTTGAGGTTCTCGCGAATGTGGTCCCGATACAAGTCTCCCTGGACTTCGTCGGGAAGCAAGATGTTGACCAGGTCGGCTCGCCGAGTGGCCTCGTCCAGGGGCATCGGTTCGAAGCCATGGCTGACCGCCAGATCATGGTTGGGACTTCCGGCTCGCTGCCCAATGATGACATCGCACCCGCTGTCACGGAGGTTTTGGGCCTGAGCATGCCCTTGGGAGCCGTATCCCAGGATGGCAATGGTCTTGCCTTTCAGAAGGGATAGGTCGGCATCGCTGTCGTAGTAGATCTTGGCCACCATGGGATTTCAGGCTCCTCGCAGACGAATTAGGTGTGTTGAGTTTCTGAAGGTCGTGAGTGTTTTGAGTCTATGTGAGTCTATGTGAGTCTATGTGAGACTGTGTGAGACTGTTGAGTTGGCTGTGAGTTGAGGTGTGGGACCGGGCCGGTTGCCGGCATTGCCGATGGGCTGCTCCAAGGGGGGAGCTAATTGCGGCAACGGACAGGTTCCCGGCCGAGGTCAGCCGGGTGACCGAGCGGAGCCCGCACATTCGAATCCGCAACGTGGAACAAAGCTCGGTCGAATCAGAAACGGTGTCAACTAGCTGACGATTTTGTGGAGAGTCCCTTCGGAGGGAGTGGGGGCAACCGCCTTCAGGGCGTCGCTTCGGACCATGGCAATCCGGCCCGTTCGAACCAACTCGGTGATCCCGAAAGGTCGCATCCGCTCGATAAAGGCCTCGACCTTGTTCTCTCGGCCGGAGATTTCGATCATCACCTCGTCCTCGCCGACATCGACGATTCGCCCGCGGAAGATATCGACCAGCTCGCGGATCTCGCTTCGCGTTCCATTGGCCGCTCGGACCTTGAGCAACATTAGGTCGCGTTCCACGTGGTCGAGGGAACTGATATCATCCACTCGGACGACGGTAACGATTTTTTCCAGTTGCTTTCGTACTTGTTCGAGGATGCGGTCATCTCCCACGACGACGAAGGTCATTCGCGACAGATTGGGGTCCTCGGTCTCGCCGACGGCGAGTGAGTCGATGTTGTAACCGCGCGATGCCAGCATGCCGGAGACGTGGGCTAGGACACCGGGCACGTTCTGAACCAAGGCAGACAGGACGTGACGCATAGTGGGCTCCAAGTAACGAAAACCAAACCAACAAAATAGTCGCAGATGGCATGGGGGGCAACGGGTGACGCCCCTTAACTCCAGAATTGCCACCAGGCCCGTTTCGGTTTTCGATGGGGAGCTCCGCGAGGTTGTACTCGCTTCCCATGCGGGCCGATGGCACCATCCAGCTTCACGCGGCTCAGTTCCGCGTTCGCCATTTTGGCATCGAAGAGGTTGGCCAGCGAAAGGTTCGCGCCGGTCAAGTTCGCCCCGGTCAAATCGGCCCCCCTCAGGTCGGCTGACACCAGAACGGCGTCATTTAGATTACAGCGGAGGTCGGCCATGGTCAGGTCGGCCTTCCGCAAATCGGCCCCGCAAAAGTCACTTTCCGCCAACTTGGCATAGCGGAGATTGGTGCCCGCGAGACTGGCATCCGTGAAGCGGGCGTGTCGAGCGGCGGCGTCCGTGAGATTGGCACCATCCAGCTTCGCCCTGACAAAGCAAATCCCGTCTAGATAGGCCCCTTGCAGGTTGGCGTGGGTCAGATTCGCGCCCGTGAAATCGGCTTCGCGGAGGTCGGCGTTCTGAAAATCAACTCCCTGAAGATCCAGATGACTGAAATCACCACCCGGTAGCTTCGAGCCATCGAGCCGCATGCCGGCCAGTGAGTCGACACCGACTTTCTCCAGCAGGATCTCGCCCGTTTCACGGTGCTTGATTTGAATCATGGCAACTCACACCCCCCCCCAAGATTCTTCGGCTTGCCCATGTGTACGCTGGCTAAGTATTCGCAGACCAAGTACTCGCAGACCAAGTACTCGCAGGTCGTGTACTCGCATGTCACGGGCCGGACCGCTGCCACCGATCCGCCGGTTCATTCAACGCTCGCTACTACCCTCCTGACCCATTCAGTTCCACTTTTCCGTCTCATTGCCCCAAGCCGGAGCCGGAGATTCCATGCGGACCGGATTTACCGGGCCGACTCCGCGCTGCGGCCGATTCCCCTCCACCCAAACAGAAGCAAGGGGCTGACGCCCAACCTTGCTGGTGAACTACCTCTATAGCCTCGTGGCTGGGCGGTTGTACCCAAAATCGCGGCGCTTAGTATAGCACCCCCGGCGCGGCCATCCCAAGATGATTTTTTGCAGAAAAACCTTAATTCTTCGGCCTCTGGCCCGCTCCCCACCGGGCCGCCCGCCGCGACGGGGCCACGGCAAGGTCTGACCCCACTCGGGCTCCCGCAGCCCCAAACGACTCGACACCCCACCGGCAATCCGACGAAGGAGGCGACATTTCGCAGCCGAGACCCAACTAGACACCTACTCTTTAGCGTCTCTAATCTCTCACTCACCTCTCTCTGGCCCACCTACTCGCCAAGCGGCCCGACAAGGGCTAGAACAGATCCTGGGAGAGACGAAGCTCAGCCCCCTCCGGGAAGTTCCATGAATTTTCGTGTCGACTTAAACGTCTTTCGCGGTCCTCTCGATCTGCTGCTCTACCTGGTGCGAAAGCATGAATTGGAAGTGGCTCAGATCCCGGTGGCCCAGATCGTCGACCAGTTCCTGGAGTACCTCGAGATCTTGGAAGAAATCGACATCAATTCGGTCGGAGACTTCGTCGACGTCGCCGCTCAACTGGTGGAAATGAAGTCCCGATCGGTGTTGCCCCGAGTGGAAGAGGTGACCGAGGCGATTGAGGATCCTCACGACGAACTGGTCCACCGCCTGCTCGAGTACAAGAAGTTTCGCGACGCGTCCAGTATTCTCGAAGAGCGGAGTCGTCAGTGGCAGCAGCACTACTGCCGGCTCGCGAACGATGTTCCACCGCGGCAACCCGACTTGGCCAGTCAGCCGATTCAGGAAGTCGAGTTGTGGGATTTGGTCAGCGCGTTCGGGCGAGTTATCCGCGACAGTCGGACGGTTCGTCCGTCCAACATCGTGTACGACGACACTCCGATCCACGTTTACATGCGCCGGATCCACGACCGGTTGGCTCAGGAAGGGCGGGCCTCTTTTTCCGACATGTTCGCCCCTGGAATGCACAAATCCGCCATGATCGGGGTCTTCCTGGCAATTCTCGAACTCGTTCGGCATCATAGCGTCCGCACTGATCAACCCGAACCTCATGGCGAAATCTGGGTCCTACCGGGAGAGAACTTCCAAGCCGACGTCAGCTGGGGGGACGTGGACGAGTACGATGGTCCTCGTCCGCAAGAGGAGGACCTTCCCGGTCGCCTCCGCTAGGACGCCGGCCTCCGGCCGCCCCCCCCACTTTCGTCTTCCCGAAGAGCGCCGTAAACTCGCAAGGAGCTGTCTGCCACCCACGGGACCTTATCGACCAGGATTATGTTGCTGAACGCCCCCTTTCATCGTTTTCCTCACACCAATTTCACGGTCGAAGGTTATTCCCGAGCAGCGGTACAGACTTACTGGCGGATTCCCGAATTGCGGATCGGGTTCGACCTGGGAGCCCAGCCTTGGGATTTCATGGGGACTCCCCACTGGTTCGTCTCACACGCCCATCTCGACCATATCGCTTCCCTCCCTGTCTTTGTGGCTCGCCGCCGCATGATGAAGATGGAGCCTCCCACAATCCACTTGCCGGAACAGGCGGTCGAATCGACGGAGAAGGTGATGCGATACTTCAGCCGCATGGACCGAGGCCGGATGCCATGCGAACTTCGGGGCGTCCATCCCGGGGACGAAATCGAACTTTCCCGAGAGTTGGTCGTCACCGTCGAACCGACTCGTCATACCGTACCATCCGTCGGTTACGTGGTGTGGGAACGGCGGCGAAAACTGCGCCCTGAATACCAGGGGCTATCGGGCGAAGCGATCCGGGATCTCCGTCGCGGGGGAACGGATGTCACGGCCGAGCATCGGATTCCGCTGGTCGGCTATGTTGGAGACAGCACGCCGGAAGGGCTCGACCTTTGTCCGGCGATGTACGATGCCCAGGTCCTCATTTCGGAGATGACCTTTGTCGCCCCGCGACACCGACGCGACAAGATCCACAAGAACGGCCACATGCACCTGGATGACTATGTCGATCGGCGAGATCGATTTCGCAATCAGCTGATCATCGCCGGCCATTTCAGCACTCGATATGATGATCGTCAGATTCCCCGTTATGTGGAACGAGGACTTCCCGACATGCTGGATGGGCGACTGAAACTTTGCATTTAAGCCGGGAATGCCTCCATGGGTCCTCATAAGGGAGATCTAGCCGAAGACCGGCCCATGGCCCCGTTGACTTCGGGACCGGGGGAGCTTTCCACCACCGAGGGCCTCCGCGACGCCGTCCCGCAAGCGGCCTACATTCATGTTCCGTTCTGTCGGCATCGTTGTGGTTACTGCAGCTTCACGCTGGTCGCCGGCCGCGATGATTTGATGGAACGGTACCTCGAGGCCATCGACCGGGAACTTGAGACTCTCCGAGGTCCCCACCCCGTCCAAACACTCTACTTCGGTGGTGGAACCCCGTCGCACCTTCCCCACTCGGCTTTCGAGCGTCTGGCAAATATCGCGCGGCGACACTTTCCCCTGCTTCCCGGCCATGAGTGGAGTCTGGAGGCCAACCCTTCCGACGTGACGCCGGAGCGGGTTGAACTCTGGGCCGATCAGGGAGTCACAAGGCTCAGCCTGGGAGTACAATCGTTCTCCACGGCCAAACTCCGTCGCCTGGAACGCGACCACGACGCACCACTTGTCCGGTCGGCTGTCGAGGTAACACGACGCCGCATCGACAACATTTCACTCGACCTGATCTTCGCGGCTCCCGAAGAATCGCTGGACCAGTGGAGTGACGACTTGCGGCAAGCCCTGCAGCTCGAACCTCAACATCTCTCGACGTATGGTCTAACCTACGAGCGGGGCGCCCAGTTCTGGAATCGGCGGGAGCGAGGAGAACTGATGGCGGTGGAGGAATCGATCGAGCGGGCGATGTATGAACTGGCCATCGAGCGGCTGACGGGGGCCGGTTTCGAACACTATGAAGTCTCCAATTTTGCCCTGCCGGGTCGGCGATGTCGCCACAACGAGGTTTACTGGAGTGGCCAAGGGTACTTCGCCGCCGGTCCAGGGGCCGCCAGCTACGTCGGTGGCGAGCGGCGGATGAATCATGGCAGCACGACAACCTATTTGAACCGCGTGCTGGCTGGGGAGTCGCCCATTCAGTTTCGTGAACGACTGAATGCTCCCGATCGGGCTCGCGAGTACCTTGTGTTCGGACTCCGGCGACTCGAGGGAGTGAACCGGCAGCAGTTTCAGCGTCAAACCGGTTGCCGGCTCGATCAGCTCGTGGGACACGAAGTAACCCGCTTTCAGCAACTCGGCCTACTCGAGGATGACGGCCAAACCGTCCGGTTAACTCGGGAAGGCCTCCTGGTCAGCGACTCGCTGTGGCCCGAACTGCTCGTCCCTCGCGAGTCGCCGGCCCCCGAGTCTCGACAATCCACCCGCTGATCCGCCCAGCAATCGACCGAATCCGGACCCCGAAACACGGAAACTCGGAAACTCGAAATCTCGAAAACCCAAACACCAAGAACACAAGAACTCTGTAGCCCCTGAAACCCGAAAATCCCAAGACCCAAGACCCAAGACCCAAGAAAATCTCCTCTCACCCCTTGGTAGGTATCAGAACCGATGTCCGTTCCTCAACGCCATTTGACCCTCTTCGACGCGGTCTGCATTATTGTGGGCGTGATTATCGGAGCGGGTGTCTTCGAATGTGCTCCCAACGTCGCCTCGGCCGCCGGTTCCACGCTCGGTGTCGTTGGATTCTGGGTACTGGGAGGATTTTTGTCCCTTTGTGGGGCACTCTGTTATGCGGAGCTGGCCACGGCCTATCCGCGAGCGGGTGGGGACTACGAATACTTGACTCGCGCCTATGGACCTCGCGCCGGCTTCTTGTTCGGCTGGTTTCTGGTCACGCTGATCCGTCCCGGAGACATCGCCCTTTTGGCGCTCGTGTTCGCTCGATACGCCGTCGCCATTGCTCCGGAGTACTTCGATCCCGCCCATCATTGGATTTCGTACCGAGCCCTTGCGATCGGTGGCGTGTTGGCGCTGACCTACGTCAACGTGCTCGGCGTCCGTCAAGGGAAGCGAGTCCAAAACAGCCTCACGACCATCAAGGTTCTCAGTATTCTGGCCGTCGTCCTGCTGGCCTTCATCGGCACCCGTCAGGTAACGCGTCCCGCGCCGTCTCCCTCGCTATCTCCCGCGCCGTCTCCAGAAATTCCTCTCGAATCATCGGAAGAGCTGGAAGAGCTGGAAGAGCTGGACGAGCCAGAAGCGACCTCCCCCATCGCGGATGAAGGGGTGGATGAGGCGACCACGGTCGCCGTGGGGGTCACGTTCGGACTCGCCTTGATCTTCGTGCTCTTCAGTTACGGCGGCTGGAATGAAATGGCCTTTTTGGCCGCCGAGATGGAACATCCCGAGCGAAACATTTTGCGGGGCCTGGTCATCGGTGCCTGCGGAGTGATGTCGATCTATGTCTTGATGAACCTCTCCTTTGTCTATGCTCTTGGCCTGGAGGGACTGTCGAGTTCCGAGGCCGTGGCCGTGGATGCCGTGGCCGGGGCGCTCCCGACCTTGGGGCAATCGTTGATCAGCGCGGCCATCTGCATCTCGGCACTCGGCGCCGTCAGTGGCCTAATCTTCGCCGGTTCCCGTATCGCTTATGCACTCGGCCAAGACTATCCCCTCTTCTCCTTCCTCGGAAAGTGGCATCCCAGAAGCGAGACTCCGATGCGGTCCCTGATTTTTCAGGCGACAATCACCTCGGCCATGATCCTGGTCCTGGGGGACTTCCTCGACACGCTGATTTACACTTCCGCCGCCGTGTATTGCTTTTTTCTGGCCACTTGCTTTTCGGTCATCGTCCTGCGGTGGAAAGATCCCCATGTCCCGCGCCCCTACCGCGTGGTCGGATATCCCTTCACCGTGATCATCTTCGGCGGAGCCTGCCTTTTTCTGCTGTACAGCGCCATCACCTATCGGCCCCAGCATGGCGTGGCGCTCCTGGGAATGCTGGTCCTCGGCTGCCTGGTGTACATGACCCAGGGCGTTCCCAAACGCCTCCTCCCGACCGAGAATCCGGCGAACGAGCCCAAGCCGAACGAGCCGAACGAGTCGACACGGAACGAACCGGCGCAAAACGAACCAACGCAGAGCGAATCGACACAGAGCGAGTTGCCGGATCAACCGAACCATGGATGATTTCCCGAGTCCCGCGAACCAAGTCGAACTTTCCGGCCGGTCCGCCGCGGCCGACTGGGATGTTGTGATCGTGGGGGCGGGAGCAGCCGGGCTGATTGGCGCGATCCGAGCGGCCGAGCGGGGGCGGCGGGTGTTGCTGCTGGAAAAGAACCGGCGTCCCGGGATCAAGATTCTCATGTCGGGAGGAACACGCTGCAATCTGACCCAGGCCACGGACAAGCGAGGAATCCTGGCCGCCTTTGGACGCCGGCAGGGAGGTTTTCTTCAGTCGGCCCTGGCCAGTCTCTCACCTCAGGATCTGGTGGCCCTGGTCGAAAGCGAGGGAGTCCAGACGAAGGTGGAGCCCACGGGGAAAATCTTTCCCGAAAGCAATCGGGCGACCGATGTTCTGGACGCATTCCTCCGGCGACTCGCCAGAACCAACGCCGTTTTGGCAACCGAGGAACCGATGACGGGCTGCCGCTCCATCCTTCGGGAACAAATGGATGAATCCCAGCCGTCTGGAGGCGACGAGTCCGGCGATTCAGCTCGGTTCGAAGTGGTCACTTCCCGCCGCTACCTACGGACCCGCTCGCTGCTGATCACCACCGGTGGCCAGTCGTATCCCGGCAGCGGAACGACGGGAGACGGTTACCAGTGGGCTCGGGAACTCGGGCACACCATCACTCCACTTCGCCCCGCGCTGACTCCCTTGCTGACCGAGGCAGCCTGGGTGCGAGAATTGCAAGGCATCACGCTGCCGGATGTTCACGTCGAGATTGTGACCAGCGAGGCGGCCGAGTCGCTACCGCCAGAGTCGAAGGCCTATCGGCGAGCGCGGCTTGCCGAACGAAGGGGGAGTTTGCTGTTCACGCATTTCGGCCTCTCCGGCCCGGTCGCCCTGGACGTCAGTCGCGTGGTCAGCGGTCACGCTCAGCCTCGGACGCTTCACTTGCGGGTCGACCTGCTGCCCGACTTACCCGAGGCAAGTCTGGTCGAGCAACTTCAGCGGGAAAAGGGGACCTCGGGGGGGCGTTCCGTGGTCGCTTGGCTTGCTGACCTGGTTCCCCGCCGAGTTGCCGAGGCGATACTGGCATACTGCGAACTGGTTGCCGATCGTCGGCTCGCGGAACTGACCAAGGAGGAACGGATCAGGCTGCTCCAGGCCGTGAAACGCTGTGACATCCAGCTGTCGGGCACGAGGGGCTACCAGAAAGCGGAAGTCACGGCCGGTGGCGTCGCCTTGGAGGAAATCGATTCTCGGACCATGCAAAGCAAGCTGGTTCCAGGACTCTTTTTCGCTGGGGAGGTCCTGGACTTGGACGGCCCGATCGGGGGTTACAACTTTCAGGCCGCCTTCAGTACCGGGTGGTTGGCCGGAAGTCACCTCTGAGCCCTACCGTTTACCTGGAAGAAATCTGCGGCATGAGTCGAGGGGGGAATCGGGCCACGCCGGCCGGGCCGCGCTTGCAATCCGCTTACCTACGTTCTAGGCTGACTGGAGCATGGAAGTGTTGCGCAGGCAACGAAGCGTTCTGCCATGCCGCAGGGACGGCAGCCCTTCCCCATGGCCCCCCCCCCGATGGCTCGGCTGTTTGAGCCCCCTCAGACTCCCACACCCCCATAGAGGTGACGATCGTATGCGTACGCTTTGTCTCACGCTGGCCAGTCTGCTTCTCTTGTTCGGTAACCTGGGCGTCCTTTGTCTTTCGGCCCGAGCGGAGACGGACGAATCCGATACCTCCAATCCACCCGCTCAGACCACCGACGACTCGGAAGAGGCCTCGGATACGGCTTCCGACGCGGAAGGCTCGGCCGAAGCGGAGATCCTGGCGGGACACTCGGGACATGGCGAAGTATTCAACGAGGGGCCTCGGCAGCGGGCTTATCTGCTGGAGGGAATGGGCGACGTCGACTTTCCAGCCACGACCAGCAGTGAAGAGGCCCAGGCCTTCATCAATCAGGGTGTCGCACAGCTCCATGGCTTTTGGTACTTCGAATCAGAACGTTCGTTCCGGCAGGCTGCCGCCTTCGACCCCGAATGTGCCATCGCCTACTGGGGAATGGCGATGTCGAACATGGGGAATGAGAAGCGGGCCAAGGGGTTTATCGCCGAGGCCATGAGCCGCAAGGAGGGAGCGTCCGACCGAGAGCGAAAATACATCGAAGCGTTGAATGCCTATTTGGAAGCGGGACGGGACAAGCGTCGGGAACGAGCGGAAACATATACATCGGCACTGGAAAAGATTCTCTACGAATACCCCGATGATATCGAAGCCAAGGCGCTGCTCGCGCTTCAGCTTTGGAATAACCGGTCGGCCGGCCTGAAGATCCAAAGCCATCTGGCGGTGGATGCCCTGATGCAACAGATCTTTGCCGAAGCCCCGCTCCATCCAGCCCATCACTTCTGTATTCATCTGTGGGACTACGAGCGTCCGGAAAAGGCCTTGGCCTCCTCGGCCGCCTGTGGTCCCTCCCTGCCCGGCATCGCCCACATGTGGCACATGCCTGGGCATATCTATTCCCGGCTCAAACGCTACCCGGACGCCGTCTGGCAACAAGAGGCTTCGGCTCGAGTCGACCATGCTCACATGATGCGATACGGCGTGCTGCCGGATCAGATTCATAATTTTGCCCACAACAACGAGTGGCTCATCCGGAACCTGATTCATCTCGGACGAATCGGTGACGCGGTCGACCTGGCCAAGAACATGATCGAGTTGCCGAGGCATCCCAAGTACAACATGTTGACCAAGTCAGGCTGCAGCGCCTCGCACGGGCGGACTCGACTGTTCGAAGTGCTCGGCACGTTCGAACTGTGGGAGGATATGATTCAGCTTGCCCACCGCCCCTACTTGGAACCGACGGAGATTGACCGCGAGCAGGTCAAGCGACTCCGCTACCTCGGCGTCGCCTATCTCGGTTCCGAACGGATCGACGAGGGGGAGGAAGTTTTGGAGGAGCTTCGGACACGCTTGGCCAAGGAGCAAGAGGCTCGTGATGAAGCAGTGAACAAGGCCACTCGCGAGTTCGATGAGAAGAATCCGGACCCCCGCGAGACCGCCGCGGAAAGCGAGGCGGATAGCGAAGCGGAAAGCGCGAGTGAATCGGGGGACGAGGCATCTTCGGGGTCCGCCGAGTCCGAGCAGCAGGAGAGTACGGCGAACGACTCCGAGCGGGAGGAGCGCCCCGAGTCCTCGGACATTGAAGTCCCCGCGCCGTCGGCAGAACCGAGCAGCGAAGAGTCGGAAGCACAATCAGAAGCGCCGTCGGAAGCGCCATCGGAACCAACTGACGAACGGACGGAAGAAGAAAAGAAGCAAGACGAGGAGCGGAACAAGGCGCGCGAGAAAGTGGTTGAGGACGCTCGGAGACCTTTCCAGGACAAGATTCGGGACCTCGAGCAGGCGGTTGCCGAGTTGGAGGGACATCTGGCGGCGACGCGAGGTGAATATGCGGCCGCCGTGGAATCGCTGAAGAAGGGAGGGCGACAAGTTGACGTGATCGTGCGAGCCCGATATCGAATGCGGGCCGGCGAAGTGGACGAAGCACTGCAGGATGCCGAGAAACACGTGAAGTCGCGTCGCAACGAGGTGCAGCCTTTGGCCGGATATATCGCGATGCTTTGGGAGGCCGAGCGACGCGAGGAGGCGGAGCGACAGTTCAAGGAGTTACAGACGATTTCCGGCAGTATCGACTTGGCGGCGGGTTCCCCGGTCTTCCAGCGTCTGGAACCGATGGTGGCCGAACTGGGGCTGGCATCGGATTGGCGTCTACCTCATGAGGTGCATGACGACATCGGTGAGCGTCCTCATTTCGACACCCTGGGGCCCTTCCGCTGGCAACCCTCCCCCGCCCCCAGTTGGAACCTTTTGGATTCCGCCGGTCGGCCGCTGTCGCTCAAGCAGTACCAGGGTCAACCCGTGGTGGTCATCTTCTACTTGGGTTATGGCTGCCTCCATTGTGCCGAACAGCTTCATGCTTTCGCGCCGATGACGGAGCAGTTTGCCGAAGCGGGCCTGTCGCTGGTCGCCGTGAGCAGTGACGACGTGGATGGCCTCCAGATTTCGCTGGAGAACTACCAGGAGGGAGATTTCCCCTTCCCATTGGTCGCCGATCCGACCTTGGAGGTCTTCCGGGCCTATCGGGCTTTTGACGATTTCGAGGACGTGCCGCTGCATGGAACCTTCTTGATTGACGGTGAAGGGGACATTCGCTGGCACGACTTGAGCTACGAGCCATTCATGGACGCATCGTTCGTTCTGGAGGAAGCGCGGCGTTTACTGCAGCTTGAGGAGAATGACTGATCCGGATCCACTTCATCAGCGCCACAAGCCGCCACGAACGCTCGAGCGTCCTCGGGAGCTAATCCTGGCCTGCTGTCCACTGCGCAGTAATGTGAACCTTTCCCGGATCTTGCGCTCCGCCAGTTGCTGCGGAGTGCAGCGGGTCATCGCTTGTGGTCGGCCGAAGATCGATCCCGAGATCGCTCGAGATGCCGCTCGAACCGTTCAGCTTCAGCTTCATCGCACCTTGTCACCTGTCCTGCTGAAGCTGAAGAAGGAAGGCTACTCGCTTGTCGGTCTCGAGCAGACGACTCAGTCTCAAGATCTCCATCACTTTCACTTCGCACGGCGCACGGTGCTGGTGGTGGGGAACGAGCGGCAGGGGATTGACGAGGAAACGCTGCGGCTGATGGATGCCACGATCGAAATCCCCGTCTATGGGCTTCCCTACAGCTACAACGTGTCATCCGCCACGGACATGGCACTCTACGAGTTCTGCCGGCAATATCCGGACGGCTGAGGACCGCTGATTAATTACAGTCCGCTGATTAATTACAAATCGCCGACTGAACACAGATCGCCGAGTGAACTCAGTCGGCCGATTGAACACAGTCCGCTGATTAATTTTCGTCGGCGAGCGCTGGTTGGTCACCGCCGAGGCGACTTTCCGAGTGCTTCGAGGATTTCGACCGCCAGTGTATTGACGTCACTGGAAGTGTTCGACAGGACGAAGAC
>JBJHCD010000020.1:0-17511 GCA_050485845.1 Pirellulaceae bacterium
CCCTCTCGAACCAGACGTCGCTCCTGCTCGGGGAAGCGACAAGGCTCCATCAGATTAATTGGGCACCGTCCAGTCCATGGGTGAATCCCACCGTTGAATCGGGTATAACCGGTTCGGAATTTAACTCAGCGGTCCATGAGGAGTCATAGACATGTCCGTTCCATGTAGATTGTCCTTCGGGGGGTGGGTGCTGGGCTGTGTTGTCGCCGGGATGACGTCCATCGACACGGTCGCTCAGGAGCCGTTGACCCGGGAGCAGAAGGTGCGAGAGGATCGTCGGAAAGTGGAAGCCGAGGGGTTTTGGATCTACAACGACCTGCAGCGAGCCTTCAGCGAGGCTCGTGAAACGGGCAAGCCGATCTTGGTCGTTCTGCGGTGCATTCCCTGCGAGGAGTGTGTCAAGCTGGATGATGACTTGGTGGATGGAGATCCGGTGATTCGCCCCTTGTTGGAGCAGTTTGTCTGCGTCCGAGTCGTTTCGACCAACGGACTCGACCTGAGCCTCTTCCAGTTCGATACGGACCAATCATTCGCCACTTTTCTGATGAATGCCGATGGAGTGATTTACGGACGTTTTGGCACGCGATCCCATCGTCACAATTGGGACGGTGACGTCTCGCTAACCGGGCTGGCCGAGGCGTTGCGCGGGGCCTTGGCTCTGCATCGTGCTGATCCGAGGGACCGAGAGGCATTGGCCGCAAAACGTGGACCCGAACCGGAGTTTGCTTCCCCAGAACAATTCCCGACTCTGCGTGAGCGTTACACTTCTCGGCTGAGCGATTCCTCCAATATTGTTCAGAGTTGCATTCATTGCCATCAGATCGGTGACGCTCAGCGAGATCATTATCGGCGACAAGGTCGGCCGATTCCCGACGAACTGTTGTTCCCCTACCCGCATCCCAAGTCGATTGGGTTGATCATGGATCCAGAGACGCGGGGAACCGTCGCAACCGTGGAACCTGGGTCGCTTGCCGCCGATGCGGAATTCCAAGCGGGTGACGAGATGGTGCGGATGAACGGACAGCCGCTGCTGTCGATCGCGGACATCCAGTGGGTGTTGCATGGCGTCAGCAACCAGGGAGGCCCAGTAACGGTGGATGTGCGTCGCGATGGCGAACGGCTACCATTGTCTCTGTCGTTGCCATCCGACTGGCGGCTGGTGGGTGATATCCAATGGCGGGTCAGTTCCTGGGGGCTGCGGCGGATGGTGACTGGCGGGCTCGTGCTCGAACCCCTGGCCGAGGACCAGCGTCAATCGCTCGGGATTCCCGAGGGAGACATGGCGTTACAAGTGCGTCATGTCGGCCAATGGGGCGAGCATGCCGCCGCGAAGCGAGAAGGCTTCCAGGAGAACGACGTCCTTATCGAGGTGGATGGCCGCCGCGATTTGTTGCGGGAGAGCGACCTATTTCGTCTGGGAGTTCAGGAACGTAAGCCGAGTGACCGGCTGCGCGTGGTCTTATTGCGAGATGGACGTCAACGCACTTTGCAATTGCCTCAACAGCCCTGATATTACTTCATGACGGCACGCTGCACGACAAATACTGCCAATTCGGGGCCGGTATGTAGCGGTACAAGTGGCATCCGACCGACGGGAATGGCGGCGGTCAGACCGGTCAGCCGCACTGTGACGGGAGCGTCATCGTAGCGGCCGGAAACTAGCGGCTCGCCAAAATAGTCCTGAACATCGCGCACGACGAAGTGGTCTCCCAGCCGGAGCCCGATGGCCGAGAGATCCAGATCGACATCTTCTCGGCGGTCCCAGTTCAAGATAGCCACATGTGCCCGTCCCGGTTCGTGGCGGTTAGGCCGTACAAAAACGGTCACTCCCGTAGGCCGCTGATTTCCGAGAAATTCGTTTTCGGGATGATCTTTGCTACGGATTCCCTCGACACTGCCGAGAAACGTGTTTCCGGACAGCGACAGACGCTCCGCTTGAAGTCGAACGGCGGACCCGTCCATGGAGAAAAATTGGTTGCCTCTCACGGTCAGTTGGCCGGTTCCCTGCCCGTAACCAAGTATGTTGCCTCCCTTTTGGGTGTAGTAGAAGAGATTGTCGACCACCGCGACATTTTCCGCTCGCCGTCCGCCACCGATCAGGATATTCCTCGAATAGCCAGACCGCTTCGACAGTGCTCCATTATTGAATCCGATATTTCCCTCGACATGAAAATTGTTCAAAAATGCCCGTGAAGAGCCGTAGAAGTGGATTCCGTGACTGAACTGGTTGAAGAAGATGTTGTCGACCAGTCGCTTCGTGCCTTCGTTGTTCTGCCAATAGAAGGCATGCCCGTGACCCCGATCGGGGGCGTCCCACCCATTGTTGAAGACGAGGCAGCCAAGGACCTCGGTGTCGCGAGCATTCACCCAGGCGCTGGGGCCGGCAGCACAATGGTGAATCACCAGATTGATCAATTTGTGCCCCGTGCCGGAATAGACGTCCACGCTCCCGTTGATCGTCAAGTCTTCGGGATGCGAGCCTCCACTATTGGTGACCCGTTGGGGAGACGAATTCGTGATTTCGAATCCTTGAAACCAGGTATGCTCGCCATGAACGGCGAGGGTCGTGGCGCGGGAAAGACCGGCGCCCGCGTCGAGGATGGCCCGTTGCCCCGGTAGTTGGCGGACGACGATCGGTTGCTCGGCAGTGCCGGTCAATCGGCTGGTAAACGTTCCCTGGTATGTGCCGCCATGCAACCAAATCGAGTCTCCCGGCCGGACGGAATGCGGATGATCTAGCGCTGTGGCGAGGTCCCAGGGATCTTCTGGGCTGCCGCTCCCTTCGGGCCGACCATCGGGAGCAACGTGAAAGTCAGCCGCCGAGGTCGCCGCTCCCACCAACAAGCAGGCAACCGACAGGCAGCCCGTTGCGGCATGGATAAAACTCCAGAAACTCTTCGTCGCTATTCTCATCATCGCTTCATCACCAGAACGGAGTTGCGACCGGGGGCGAAAAATAGGTTATTGCGAATCTCGAAGTGTCATGTTACTGGAAAACGACGCTACTGATAAAGTCATGAAGATGCGACGGGTGGTGGCTGACGCCCCCCAGGGTCGATGGCGGGCAATCGATCGACGAGAATTTCAGACGGGATGGCATGTGATCATGCGGCCGCATTGTTAAGATGGGCGCTGACGTCATGGCCTCGGTGGGGTATCGCGGCATCGGCGGCATTGAAAACTCGAAAACTCGAAAACTCGAACAATAGAAAACTCAGCTGGAGGTTTTTCATGAGCGGCATTGCATATCCGAGCCGGTGGTTTGCTAGCCTCGCCTCGCCAGCGGTGGCGTTCCTGCTCGCTGGCCTGGTTGCGTTTTCCCCAGCCTTCTCACCCTTGGGCGCCGTGGAGGCAGAAGGCGACGTCGCGTGGCCCGTGCCACACTGGATCGAGCGGTCGCCGGCCGAAGTCGGTCTGGATGCGACAAAGTTGGCGGCGCTGGGCCAGTTGGTAGGCGGGGAGGGCGTGGTCATCCGTCACGGTCACCTCGTCCACGGTTGGGGCGATATCACCCGAGTTGGCGACGTTGCCTCGGCGATGAAGCCGCTGCTCAGCACCCTGCTGCTCATCGCCCTCGAAGAGGGACTGATTGAGAGTGTCGACGAAACGTTGGTCAAGTACGAGCCACGACTGGCCGACATTCCCGGTGGGGATCGCATCACCTGGCGGCAACTGGCCAACCAGATGTCCGCTTACGGCCTCCGCGAATCCCCCGGTGAGGTCTATGCTTACAACGACTTCGCCCTCGCGCTGTACTACGACACGCTGATGGACCACGTCTTCCGGCAGCGCGCGGACGATGTCCTGCGATCGCGAATCGCCGAACCATTGGGCTTTGAGGACCGTTACACATTCGAGGCTTTCGGTCCCAATGACCGGCCCGGGCGACTTGCAATGTCCGTCCGCGACTTTGCCCGATTTGGGTTGATGTACCTGCGACAGGGGCGATGGCGGGAACAGCGGATTCTCACAGAGGAATTGGTGAAAAAGGCGCTCAGCGACATCGTGCCCGCCGACACACCGTTGACCAGCGGCGACGAGGCGCCGATGCTACCCAACCAGCGCTCCATCGGCGGGTCGCGCAATATCACGCCTGTCGGTCCCGGCTTCTACTCGTTCAACTGGTGGGTCAACGGCGTTGATGTTAATGGTCGGCGATTGTACGTCGATGCTCCCGAAGACACGTACCTTGCCAGCGGCCATGGCGGCCAGCGCAATCTCTGGGTCATTCCGTCGCTCGACCTGGTAGTTTGTTGGAACAACACGCGCGTTTCGGATCATGACGAGAGTCCTGGCAATCCGGACACGCTGAGCAATCGAGCGGCTCGACTGATGGTCGAAGCTGCCGGTGATTCGGTCACATGGCAGGACAAGTCGGGCGAGTATGCCCGCGTGATGTCAGGAGTCAAATGGACACCGGTGGCTGACGGGATGCCGAAGCGGGGTGGATATTTCACGGCCGGAAAGCAGTACACCGGCGTACCGTACTCAAGCGTCAAGCATGTCGGCCGCTACATCGGCTTCGATATCTTCCTGAAGACCTTTCTTGCCGCGGTGGAGAACCCCGAGAGCGTCCTGTACACCGAGAATCTCCATGGGGAGGTGTCGAACGCCGAGTGCTACTATGGCAAGGTCTGTTCCTCCTACACCAGCTATGCACTTCAGTGCGGCATCTGGTATGTCAGCAAGCTTCATGGTCCCCAGTTCCGCGACGGCATCACCATGGTGGAGCGGCAATCGGCCCAAGCAGCCTCTCCTGGCGACATCATTTACACCCCACCGGCCAGCAAGACCGGAGGTTCGCATGTCGAATTGGTGACGGAAGTCGTCCGAAACCAGGATGGCAAGGTGACCCAGGTGCGGGTCGAAGAGAGTCGCCCGCAAACCACCAGCAATACCCTCCGCAGTGCCGAGGATTTCGACTCGCATCTCGCTAGCAGAAACCGGGAACTGCACCGAATCACCGATCTGGACGCTTGGCGTGGGGGCAATCGGGCGGATTCATTTCTTTTCCCGAATTACGAGGACGATTCGGCGACACCACGGATCAACCGAGTACTGCTGCTCGATCGCGGCGACTGGGTCCCCTACTTCAAGGGGCAGCCCGTGAAAATCAACATTATGGATCGCGATGAACGGGGAGTCCGCGCACTGGTGATCAAGCGAGGTGATGAGGTGGTCGAGGAGATTACGGATCCTGGCCTGGGCGTGGTCGAGCGATCATTTGATGTCTGCGGTGACTACTCGGCGTACTGCGAGTTGGCGGATGGATCGCTGAGTCAGGCTTGCGAGTTCGCCATCTGCGAACTTGATGTCAAAGCTCCGCCGACCGAAGTCTCGAGAGGCACGCCCTGGGAGGTTGCACTGACGACCGACAATATGAATGCAATCATCATCTACTTCAAGAATTCCGCCGACGGGTACGACGAACACAATGTGTTCATCTCGGAAGATGACCGCCAGGCTGGCCGAGTGACCATACCGGCCGAAGTCACTCAGAATGCCGACAAGATGCAGGCATGGCTGATTGGAGAGAACCGATACGGGCGACTCAAGAAACGCTGGGACTTCCGAGTGAAAATGAAAGCAAATTCACCATGAAGCAATCTCGACTGCTGCTGCTGCTGCTACTGCTGGTTCCGGTGCTCTTCGCAGCCTTCACCCCTGTTGAATCTGCCGCGGAGGATCGACCCCTGATTGTCGCTCACCGGGGACTGCTGCGTCACGCCCCCGAGAATACGCTGGCAAACTTCCGAGCATGCCTTGAACTGCGGCTCGGCTTTGAGTTTGACGTTCAGAAGACAAAGGATGGCTATCTGGTCTGCATTCATGACGACACCGTGGATCGAACGACCAACGGCAAGGGCAAACTGGCCGAGATGACGCTGGACGAGCTTCGCCGTCTCGATGCTGGTAGTTGGTTCGACCCGAGGTTCGCGAGTGAGAGGGTGCCGACCGTCGAGGAAGTGCTGAAGCTAATCGCCGAGTACAAACAGCACGATGTGCTGATTGCCGTCGACCTCAAGGCCGAGGACGTTGAACGGGAAGTTGTGCGGCTGGCCGAGAAGTACGGAATTCTACACCGGCTGTTGTTCATCGGCAGGACCATTTCCGTACCTCTGGTGCG
Organism: Pirellulaceae bacterium; assembly: GCA_050485845.1. GTDB lineage: Bacteria > Planctomycetota > Planctomycetia > Pirellulales > Pirellulaceae > JBJHCD01. Next base: position 6,128 of record JBJHCD010000020.1, read on the forward strand.
GGAGCAGATCAAGCGAACTTCGACGAAGGCGCAGGCTGCCGCGGTCGCCAACAACTCCGACGAGTTTGCCGGGGCCCTCGCGACCTCCCACGCCGATTGGGTCTATTTCCGCTATCTGCCGTCAATCGAGCAGATCGAGGCCGTGCGTGGGGCGGGGAAACAGGCCTTCCTGGCCGGGCCGACTGTCGCCGGCGATCTGCCTCGGAACTGGCAACAGGCTGCCGAGGTGGGAATCGATGGCATTCTGACCGACTACCCGCTGCACCTCCGTCAGTCACGCCGGCAGGCCGCAATGAAACACGGAGCTACGCCATGATCGCATTTGAATATCTCCGGCAGGGCGTCCACGGATTGGCGAACGCTCACAGAGCTGGAACGATGGCTGGTCATCTCGGAGCCGCCGTCGCTGCCGGCTACTTCGTCGGTGAGGACCAGAGCGAACTTCCCGATGAGGTGTTTGACGGCATCAAAGGCGAGCTTGAGCGGATCATCGCAGGTGAAGAGGCCATCTGGTTCAACGCAAAGCAAGTTGGCGTCACTCCCACGGAACTCTTCAAGCCCTTGCCCAGGGAAGAGCCGACACTGGGCGGCATCCGCTCCATTGTTGAAGCATTGGAAAAGAACGTCGGCCAGACTCGACAGTCCGGGCACAACATCATCTTCGCCTCGCTTGCGACTCGCGCCCTCCACGATCATCCCGACTTTGCCGCACCGCAGGTGGTCGCCGGAATACGGAAGCTCATTGAAGGATTCAATAATGCTCATGCTGGGCGAGGCTATTACGGCAAGGAGAAAGGGTGGCTCAATGGCAATCAGGTTAGTCTGCCAGGCGACGAGACCCTACCAGCCTACGGGAACATCCAGGACATGGTGGACGTGACCATCGTCGAATTGATCGCCACTGCATCTGTGAAGAAGCAGGGATTTGGCGGTCTCTGGCATGTCATCAACCACGCGGCTGCGATCACCGAGTTGGATCGGTTGGGTTACAAGGATTTGGCAACCAAGGCTTTGCCTGCCCACCATCAACACATCCGGCTGTGGCGATCCCTGCCTGATGTCGAGTCAGAACTCGGCACGGTCGAAAAGTCAGACCATGATCCTCGGAAACCTGTGTACTGGGAAGGGATGCTGAAGCGGGATGAGGCCCGATTGACCCACCGGATCAAGACGCTGTACGGCTTCTACACGATCATGCGATTTATCGAAGACGAGGCCAAACGGAAGAAGGCAGAAGAGGCCTTCTTATTCCTCATGGCTTAGAGAACTCAAGTAAGACCATTAATAACCCGCAAACGTCCGAAAGCCTGACATGTCCGACATGAGCAGTTCTTCAAGAATGCCGGGATAACTGAATCCGATTTGCGTCATTGAAGGCGGTGCTGGGGGAGAAAACAAGGATGATCGGCCTGGAACGTACTAGATGACGAACCGTCCAAGCAGGATGGCCTGCACATCCTTGAGCGCCCGAACGCGCTCGGTCGATTTGCCGCGGTCACAGACTGATGTATGCTGGCTCCCTGGACCCGAAGATCCAGACCGCCAGTCCATTCCGAACGACCAACCAGCTAATCCGGAGAGTGGCAATATGCGACGGCGCAGTCTTTCTCTAATGGTGCTCCTCGTGGGGTTGTCCTGTCTTGCGGTTGCCATTTCCGCAGCCGCCGAACCAGCGGATGTCGACAGGCTTTGGGAGGAGACTGTCGCCTCCCAACCGGAGGACACAGCACCTTTTCGCGCGGTGCGGATTCCCGATTGGGTCCAGCAGACGGTTGGCTGTGGCTACACGTTGTCCGTGATGGACCGCGAATCGCGCGAGGCGGCCGTCGCCCGCGGCGTGTCGATCAGTGAGCTGGGGTTCGTCGATCCGCTCTATGTGTACTACGACAGCCGGCTTCTCGAGCGGCGCAGCCCGCACCTACCGCCGGACTATATCGAGCGGAATATTGCCGAATACAAAGAGCTGGGTGTGCGGATTCTGGCGATCTATCCACCGACGCTGCAAGGCGAAGTCTACGAAAAGCATCCCGAATGGCGTCGGATCGCCACGAACACGCGGGAGATTCCCGAGGTGGATCTCGAACTCTACCCGCATGGCGGCATGCTTTGCCTACTCGGGCCCTATGGCGACTTCTTGATCGAAGTTCTTGCGGAGATCCTCGCCAAGTATCCGGACGTGGACGCCTTTACCTTCGACGGACTCCACTACGGAGGCGTCTGCTACTGTCACCATTGCCGGGACAACTTCGATCGAGATCACGGGGCCGAGATACCCGATCCGGATATGGCCGATCCGGCGTTCCGGCGTTATCAGCATTGGGCGGATCGGCGCATGGAGGACCTCGTCCGCCGGATGCAAACACAACTCAAGGGGATCAAGCCTGACGTGGCGCTCGTCAGCTGGACGACCAATGCCGGGCGGTTCGGCCATTTGCTGACGATCCCGCGCAATATGCCGACGCGAATGAACCTGCTTCTGGACGCGCCCGACCAGGAGTTTTGGATGGATGAAAGCAACCGAGGCGCGACGATCGTGCCGGCCTTCGGTAATGCCTATGCATGGGCGACAACGAATCACCGCGTGGCGTTCAGCGAGCCGTATCTGATGAGCCACGGAAACCCGTACGGCAAGGACAGCTTTCCGCCGGAAGAGATCCTGTTTCGCATGATGCTCGTACTGACGCATGGGGCGCGTCCCAGCATCGCCGTCGCTCAGCCCATCCATCTGCAGCCTGCCGTGTACGAAGCAATGAAGGAGGTTCAGAAGCGAAGCCAGTGGCTGACGCACACGCGACCCGAGCCTTGGTTGGCGATGGTGATGAGCGACAACACTCGGAATTTCTACGGCCGATCGTCGGGAGTGGTCGAACAGCGATACTTGGCCTCCGTGCTCGGGACGTTTCGTGCCACCACGGAAGAGCACCTGCCGGTGGCAGTGATCAACGACTGGAACCTGAACGACGCGGACCTCGAGAGATACCGGGTACTGATCCTGCCCAATACAGCATGCTTGGACGAAGTGCAGGTGGCCGCCGTCGAGCGGTTCGTGCGTCAGGGGGGCGGATTGGTGGCATCACTCGACACGTCACTGTTCGACGAACACGGAGATCCGCGTTCGAACTTCGCACTGCGCGAGGTGCTGGGAGTCGACTATCAGGGCCTGCCTGACAATAACCCGCTTGAGCAAGAAATCGACGTGAACTTTGCCGCCTCGATTGGGCCGGACTATTGGGAGAAGCGGCACAGCGTCTTTCAATTCCGGCAGGACTCTGACTCGTGGCTTAATCGAGGCCGGATGCGGATTTACGTGGCCGATCAACCGGTGACGTTCAAGGGGCCCGCGCTGCGGGTCGCTCCGGCCAACGACGCTCGTCTGGTCGGCCGCCTGCGATCAGCAGCGCCGGCAGACTCACCCGAGTTCCCGGCCGTCGTTGCGCGAACCTACGGAAAGGGACGCGTCGTCTACCTCGCCGCCGGCATTGACGCGGCTTATTACCTTTACTCCTACCCCTATCAACGGCTCGTCCTGCGGCATGCGATCGAATGGGTGTCGCCCGCGCCACCGCCGATTCGAGTCAATGCACCGATGAGTGTCCATGCGACCTTCATGCGACAGGAGCAAGTCTCGCGAACGCGGTTGATCGTTCACTTGCTAAACAATCTGAACACAACCAGCCACCGGGCGCTGCCCGTGGACGACGTGCCGCTGCGTGAAGAGTTTGTGCCGATTCATGGAATCCAGGTCACGTTCGACGCGGATTACCCCATCCGAAGCGTTCGCCTGGAGCCGGATGGTTCTGAGCTGCAGATCGAGTCGACCTCGGAGGGAAAACGCGTTACCGTCCCGAAGCTGGACGTCCACGCGCTCGTCGTCGCCGAACTGGACACGGACCAATGACACCACAATTGAACGACCGTGGGTCTAGAACGCCTTAATGTCTGATCCCGCAAGCGCGCGCCCCTGACCAGAAATCGTTCTTGCCAGCCTACAAGCCACTGCTGCTGGTCATTAGTCATCTTGTGGGGCCAGGTCGAATGAAGTTCAATCACAATATCCGCTTTGGACTCAACTAAGGTGAATGACATGGTGATGCCGCATTTTCGCAATCTCGAGATCCCATGCTGGGGGCTTCCTGGACGGCTGGCATTTCACCTTCCCTTTCTCGTGTGCGTGCTGTTGAACGTTCGAGGAATATGACGACCAGCCGGGCTTTTACGGACCCTGGGGAAAGCACCGCCTGCGGCCGGAACTGGGGGAGGGTGACCAGGAAGTATATTATGCGATGACCGTCGCCCGGCTGATCGAACTGGGCTTCCAGCCACGGACTCACGCCATCGGCGATTACACCAACCACATCGTGCTCAACGCCTACGAACGGGCCTTTCGCCTGACGGGGACGACCGGGACTACATGACCATCCCGGTCGAGGAGATCTGGCGGATTCAGGTCCATCAGACGGTGATCGGCGGTGAAGTGCTGTATCGGTCCGACAACACTTCCGAATCCACAACCAGACTCGGCGGTGGCAATGACCTTGGGCCAGTCGCCATTGTTCGACCAGACCGCTGACGACGATCCGCTGGACGACAGCTTCGTTTATCCGGGGAAACATCTGCAGAGAAAACCTGCGGGCCGGGGGCTCGCCCGTGAGCCAATGATCGGCTGCCGCAGGGGGAACCCCATCTTCAGCAACGATGCGGCATTCGCCAGGCAAGGTGTCGCCTGCCAACTCCGCCACGAATTCCTTGAATTCGCCTCGTTCGTCGTACCAAACCTTGGCAAGCTTTTCCGCCAATGTCTGCGATAAGTGCTCATGCAGTGCGTGCATCAGTCCTCCCTCTCAACCGATAGCTTGTCAGGATCAAACAGACGCACGTACGGTTCGTATTGGTAACGTCGATTGCGTTCCTGTCCGGTGATCTCGCGAACCAATCCCAGCTCTTCTAGTTTCTCAACGATGGTGTTGGCAGTCCCGAAGGAGCAGCCCATCACTTCCTTTGCCTCGCCAACGGAAAACGTGGGGCGATGGAACATTCGATCATGAAGGCGAAGGGCGTTACTGGCCGATGCGAATGAATCAGAGAGTAGCTGCCGGTGCTCTTCGCGTAGTGCCAGGATTCGTCTTGCGGTTTCCGTGGCCGACAGGCTGACCTCGTACACACCGCGCAGGAAGAATTTGAGCCAGCCTTCCCAGTCGCCATTGGCTCGAATCGCTGTCAGCCGGTCATAGTATTCCGCCTTCCGCCCTTTAAGGTAATAACTGAGATACAGTAGCGGACGGAGGAGGATTTTTCGTTCGCATAGCAGGAACGTGATCAACAATCTGCCAACGCGACCGTTGCCATCGAGAAACGGGTGAATCGTCTCGAACTGGGCGTGGATGAGGCCACACTGAATCAGTAGCGGCAGTGAGTCACGTTGATGGATGAAACGCTCTAGATTGTCGAGCGCCTGGTGCATCTCATACGGCGGCGGAGGGACGAAGTCCGCGTTCTTAAGCGTACAGCCCTGTGGACCGATCCAGTTCTGTGATCGGCGGAATTCGCCGGGTTGAAGTTCACTTCCGCGGACACCCGCCATCAGTCGCTCGTGAATCTCCTTGATCAGCCGAAGGCTTACCGGAAGGTCCGGCAATCGGCGCAAACCGTGGTTCATGGCCGCAACGTAGTTGACCACCTCCTCGACGTCGCCCGGCCGCGATTCTTGATTCGCATCCGCCTCGTAGGCCAGCACGTCTTGGAGTGTGCTTTGCGTCCCCTCGATCTGGGAACTGAGAACAGCCTCTTGGCGGACGTACATCGCGACGAACAGGTCCGGGTCGGGCAGTACCGTGGCAACGCCATCCAGACGACCAAGCGCCCGGTCAGCATCGGATAGAAGCCGAGTTAGCTCCCTATCGAAGACTACGGGCGGATCGGGTGGCAGATCAGTCGGGATAAATGCCCGGTAATCGGTCGGCTGTTTGACGTATCTGCCTGCTCTCATTGAGGTTAAATCCTGTTTCAGTCGCTTGAAATACTGGACTTCCGCGCCCCAGTTATTTCAATTTTCGCATCTTTTTTGAAATACCGACAGCCTGGGGCTATTCTTATTTCAGTTCTCAGGCATACCCGCGATTACGCTCCTGCCATGCTTCACCCATCACCCCCTTCTTCCCCCCACGGGCTTATCCCAGCCCATCTTCGGTTCGGCGGAACGGTGAGGGGATCAACTGCCAGAGCGGAGCCATGTTGCTCCGGGCACACCGGGCGCAGACGTTGTTTGTCGTTGCACGGAATGGAACTTGGGAGGAGCCAAGTAGGAATCGTCCCTGGAGGGGACGTGGTGTCGTGCTGGTTCGACAGAGCGACCAGGCTTTGGGCATCCGAGGAGGGCGACAGCCTGGAGACCGACCTTCGGCGCCCAATGAGGCTGGTCAACATCGGTTTGTTACCGGGCCGTGACGGCGCTGACGCTCGCCAGCGGCTGCTCGATCCGTGGAGATTGTGAATCGGCGTCGGGTTCGTGAATCGCTGGCGCTGGACACCGAATCGACCGGCCAACGTCGCAGTGCCTACCACGCCGAAGGCGCCTCGGTCACTCCGTTCTGCTCGCGCCCGGTTTTCGCTCGCCTCACGGCTTCGTAACAACCTACCACGAACCACGTCTGACCCCGGGGAACCCCTTGTCTATACTTGCCCTGCCCGGGACTGAATGCCCCGTAAAGGCCTATCGGAACGTTTAATACCTGGTCTTGACGTAATGGCCCATCGTCCCATAACAGGAGTATCCCTGCTTGTCCTTATGCGGGTTCAGGTGCGAATCATAGGTGGTCCTTGTGAACTGCTTCCCGCAAACGGAGCACCGAAACACGTACTTTGGTCCTCCACTCGCTCCAGCTATCCGAGTCCGGCCTGTGCGGGCTCTTGGTGCCGAGGAGGGCTGTTGCGGTAGTGTAAGGCTGGTCGAAGTCACTTGGCGAGCACTGAGTCGAATGGGTCCCTCCGGGATGAAGTCAATGGAATAACGCGGAGCGAAGGATTCCTGGGTCACCGTCGCGCCAATGATCCGGCCTGTCCGGAAACATCGAATTTCTCCCGTCGGGAGCTTGATCCCGTAGAGGAGCATATTGCCTTCGCTCGTCGTCCGCAGCGAATACGGTTCAATGAGTTCATGCTTTGGTATCACGCTGCCGGCTCCATCTCGCACTGCGGGCCGTTAACCTGTTGAAAACGTGGGTAACCAGTCCGGTGGTATCAACGATTTGAACGCATCACTTCATCCATTCGACTTTGGAAATCGGCACACCGTGAGATGAGGTCGGGGAAGGAGTTGGCGATGTCTTCGAGGCAGCCGCGCAGCTCCACGGCCGCGGATTCCTCGCTCACGCGATCTTCGCTGCGTCGGAATCCGGCGTAGGCTGCGTTGACCGCGTCGATGTGTGCTCGTCCGGAGCCACGCTGGCTGAGTGCATCCACCAACTCGGCCAGCAGAAAACTGATCGCCACTTTCGGAGCGATCGGCGAATCGCTTCCGCCGAGAATGTTGTCCCAATCAACGAAGCTTACCTGCCATGCCGAGGCGGGTTCCTCGTCGGAGGCTTCGCGTTCAACCTCCTTGCGGTCCATGTCTTCGCTGAAGCGGCGATAGCCCTGCTGCTCTTCCTCCCATTGCTCGCGCGATTCGGTGAGTGAAAAGGCGAATTCGTCTTCCAGGTCCAGGCGATGGCCGTCGAAGGCCACAAACATCGGCCCGGAACCGAGTGCGCCGTCGGCCGTCGCTTGGCAGATGGGACAATCACAATCCAGGTGGCTGCCGCTGGAAGTGACCGGCATCCGCCGGCGCTCGGATTCGATCAGCTCGTTGCAGGTCAGGCCCACACCTCCCTCTTCGGAAGGGTTGCCGAGAAACGCGTCCCGATGCTCGGCGAGCCGGCGGGCCAGCGTACCGTGATGCGATTCGCCCGCTCGTACCCACTCCCAGGCGCGGTCAAGCAGCGACCGCATCAGGTCAAAGTACATGACGATCTCGGTGGTCCCGTATCCTCCGAACCGGTACGCCGCCGATTCCTCGTCCAACGGCGGCGGCGCGAATCCCTGCATCGACCACTGCACCGAACGATGCTGAATGTCCAAGTCAATCTGATTGCGACGGCCCAGCAGCACCTCGCGCGGCGTGCAGCCGAGCAGTTCGTCGCGGGGTGTCATCAGCCAGTCGGCGTGAATGGCTCGAATCCGTTCATCCCGTCGCTCATCGTCAACGGCTTCCACCTCGGCGGCTTCCACCTTCGCGAGAACAGACGCCGCAACGAACTCGAGCATCGGCGTTCCGAACAACACGGCTCGGGTGTCGATCCGAGTGCGTTCGGCAACCACTCGGACCCGCTCACTGATCATGGAAAGCCAGTCGGCGGCCCCCCTCTCAAACAGCCAATCGTCCGGCATAACGAGCCAGACAACGTGGAATCCCGGCGCTTGATCGTCCTCATCGGCCTGGTAGGCGCCGTGACGTTCTGGAAGCTCGAATCCGCCCCCGGCGAGAACCGAATGGGAATCGAGGTCGATCAAGCACGAAGGCTCATCGCTGCCGAGGGCTTCCTCGATCGACGCCAGCTCGCCGCGCTCGTCCCACCGATGATCCGGTTGATACCGGCGCAGGGCCACAAAGAACTCGTCCATCGTTTCTGGTTCAGCCGACAGCGCCGCCAATGCCATCAGGGTGGACCACTCATTTACCGGCCAGGACATCACTTGACCGCCGGCCCGGATTGTCAATCGCACAAACATCGTGTTCTCCCCTGCAGGTTGGCCGAGATCTCAAAGGGTAATTCCTCCGGCGGCCGAGTGGTGGAAGGTGCCATAGCTGTTACCTCCTTGAACTCAGACGCGCGGATGTGAAACTTCCCCAATTGCCTCATGTGGGCCGAATGGGCCTGGAATTGTACCTTGGCCCATGCATTCCGCCAACCAAACTGACCGGATGGCGTGACATGCCCACGGCAGTAGGTGGGGTAGGTGGGGTGGGTGGAACATAGCGACGACCAGATGTGAAGCCGGCTGGAGACCGACGTTCGGGGTCCAATGAGGCTAGGCAACATCGGTTGACTACCGGGCCGTGACGGCGCTGACGCTCGCCAGCGTCTGCTCGATCCGGGGAGATTGCGAATCGGCGTCGGGCTCGTGAATCGCTGGACACCGCATCGACCGGCTCACATGTCAGGACACACGGACGGTACACGGTCCCTATTCAACCGAGCAGCCCCCAGAGCATTGCCGCCGCCATCAAGGCCATCACGCCATCCTCGATGAATGTGACCTTCGACATCGGCAGGTTGAACACCGTGCCGAGGCAGGCGCACTGAATCCGCCGTTTCTGGAGCAAGGCCTGCGAGACGCCGACGATCCCGACCAGCATCACGACCAGCGTAACGAGATTCGTGGCCACGGGTGAAAAACCGACCAGATAGGCCACACCCAGCCCCAGTTCGATGAACGGATAGGCGTAGCCGTAGGCCCTGACCGGGCGGGCCACGACATCGTAGGTCTGGAAGGAATCAACAAAGCCGCGCAGGTCAAGCAGCTTGAAGAACGAGAAGGCGAGGAAGAACCCGCCCATGAAGTTCCCCATGGCTCTCATCCACTCGAATGAACTCGCCGTGATTTCCACGAGTCCGACGATGCCCACCAGATAGCCGATGACCAGCAGCAGCGGCTTGTACGTCTGCCAGAATGACTTCTGTTCGGGTTCGGCGACAGGTGCTTTAAACGGAATGTCACCCAGCGGAATGTCACCCAGGACCTTGAATCCGGCGTCGGCCACATGTCGTTTGATCACAGACTCAGACAGGTCGTCCCCTTCGACCGTCAGCACCTTGCCGGGGTCGTTGGTGTCCACCGACCAACGCTGAATCGACGAATCACCATCCAAATGCGGTTTCACGGCAGCCACGCAACGGCCACAGTTCAGATTGGTCTTGTACTTCAAAACCGACGTCATCGCTTTGTCTCCTGTAAGTCGATCATTATTCTGTCGGGTCGGCTCCTGATCCCTGCAAGGAATCGAGAATGGGGCAGCCTTTGGTGGCCCCGTGCCCGCTGCACTTGCGGTTCAGTTTCAGGAGCGAGTCTTTCAATCGTTGCCCACGAATCCCAAGGCACCGACTAGGCCAACTTCGCCCCGTTCGGCACCTGTTGATCGGGCACGGCCAGCACGACTGCTCCGTCCTCCCGATACAATCCTGTGACGAGAAACTCCGAAAGAAACGGGCCGATTTGCTTGGGAGGGAAGTTCACGACGCCAATGATCTGCCGCCCGATCAATTCTTCCTTCGAGTACAAGGCCGTGATCTGCGCGCTGGACTGCTTGGCGCCAATCTCCGGGCCGAAGTCCGCCTTAATCTTGTAGGCTGATTTGTGGGCCTCGGGGAAGTCCTCAACCGAGACAATCGTGCCCACTCGAAGCTCGACTCGCTCGAAGTCTGACCAAGAGATGGATTCCATTTGTCGTTCTGACCTTTCGCCCTGTTCCGATTCAGTTGGTGCTGAGTCCGCCATCAATGATAAAGACCGATCCAGTCGTCCACTTCCCCTCTCCAGAGGACAGTTAGTTGGCGAGATGAGCCGCTTCTTCCGGTTCTCCGAGCCGCCCCAAAGCGAACGATTGAATAACAAACTGATTGTACTCGGCCTTTTGTTCTTCAGTGAACGAAGCGATCAACTTCTGCGTGAGGGGTGTTTTGACCGTGCCCGGTGCAATGGCGTTGACCCGCACTCCCCGTGGACCGAGCTCGAGGGCCAGTGCTTTAGTCAATGAGACTGTCCCATGCTTCGGCGATCTCCGCTCCGACCTGTCCGGCCGCTTCAGAATCGGTCAGATCGACTGCTGCGACTCGGACCGTAACTCCCTTCGCCGTCAAAGATTTAGCAGCCATAGCCAGCTTCACTTCATTCCGAGCAACATCTGCTGTTCCACGGAATGGTTTTGGGGAGGAGCCGAGTACGAGCAGAACTTAAAACGAACCACGTCTGAACCTGGTGAACCCTCTCCATTCTTCGCCTGGCCCATTCAGGGCGACTTTGACCGTCCAGCCCGCTTCGTCCCTGCTACTCACTCCTTGCCGGGGTGTCAGGTGTCGGAGCGGGTGTCAAGGGTTCTACCCGAATCGCGTTTCTTAAGTACACCCCAGAGGATTCGAACCTCTAACCTTCGGTTCCGTAGCGCCAACAGGCCATCCTAATGCGTTGCTGATGCTGGCAAAAGCCCTGATTGAAGGCGACCGAACTGTCAGGCATCTCCCGTTCCTCAGACAGGTTATTGCCCGGCGGCAACGGATTTCGACGGGGTTGACAGCGGCGAAGGCGGGCACGCTGAGTGATCCGACGCTCTTGGCCGACGTGCGTCAGTT
>JBJHCD010000021.1:0-17319 GCA_050485845.1 Pirellulaceae bacterium
CTCAGGGACGCTAATGAGAATCTGCGTGGACCGAACATTTCGATCTCAGCGGCTCTTGCCAACCCCTCACTCACCGGTGACCAGTTGGTGGTTCCTCCCGGCTACAGGGCTGGTCGATTTCTCCTATCAGTGTTGATCAGCGTTCATTCGCGGTTCCCCATCCAAGGTCAACCGCTTCCAGAAAGTCCGCCATCACCAACCAGGGCCGAGAGTTCGACAAGGCACCAGTCCGTGACAGGCTCGAGCGACGACCTTACAGCGAACCGCAGGGTAACCGCTAGGCATTCGTCTTAGGCCTTGGGCTGACAAAAAAATGTAGGACAGAAAAATATTTTTGTCCGACATGTATTTGTCAGCAAAGAACCTGGAGTGCGGCGAGGATTCACGTGATTATGCGCGGAGGAGAAGCGACTGCGAATCGCTCGACAACGACGTGACCGGAATCAGGAGAATATCGGCCCAAGTCACCAGGGCTGACCCGTACTTCGGGTAAGATGGAGTGTCGCGGAAAGACATGACTTGGAAGGCTCAGGTGCTTTCCAGTTCACGCCGGGATTTGGCATGCTAGGGAGCACACAAGGAAAGCATTGCGATGAGACGCCGCATGGCAGGATGGAATAGCGAATACCCGGCGCAAGCCCGTGGAATGTCAAGTCTTTAGGGCGTCGGCCCTGGCAGTCTCCGTTCAATCAACAGGTGTCATCGAGTTATGATTCAGCTGTTCCTTTCCAACGAACGTCAGCAGGTCAGTCGGATGCTGGATGCCGGACGGCTGGAAGTAGGGCGAGGACCCGAAAGGGATAATCCCCGCATCATGGTGGAGGACGCCTATACTTCTCGAGACCAGCTGGTCATGGAGGGGATTGATGACGAGCGGATTCAACTAACGAACCTCGGCGGTCCCATCGTCTTTCAGAGCGGGAACGTCTTACGTTCGGGAGAGACCTTGGTGGTTGCCCTCCCCGTTCGCATGTCGTTTGGTCAGACCACGTTGGATGTCGCTACCTCCGAACCCGTGTCGGAGTTGCGAACGACCTTGCATCCTCCTCAGCGCCCTTCCGTTTCGAGCTGGAAAGGATCGCTCAAGGAATTGGGAGAGAGTCCCGACGCGGAAACGCTGATGGAGTGGTTCGAGCGACTGTTGTTTGTTCAACGAGCGGCCGCGGGATCGGGCGAATTCTACGTCGAGACCGCTCGTGCCGTCGTGGACCTCGTGGGACTGGACCGCGGAGCGATTGTGATTCGTCAACAGGATGACTGGCAGGTGATTGCCGAACATCCGCCCAAAGCTCATGCTCCATTGGAGGTGAGTCGCCGTATCTTGACCCACGTTCTGGAGGATCGACAAACCTATTTTGAATCTTTCACGGAGGGGCCGCTGGCCCGAAGTCTGGCGGGAGTCGAAGCGGTGGTGGCCTCGCCGATCCTGGATGAACAGGATCAGGTTGTGGGAGTGGTCTATGGAATCCGGGCCACGGGGAGCCAAGTGGTTCGTCCGATCATCAAGCCGCTGGAAGCCATGGTGGTTCAGCTCCTGGCCGCTGCCGTCAGCGCCGGACTCGCTCGCCTGCATCAAGAAGCCGTCGCATCTCGGAATCGAGTTCAGTTCGAGCGATTTTTTTCGCGGGAACTGGCTCGAGCGCTGGAGCAACAACCAGAATTGCTGCTCGGCCAACAGCGAGAGATTACGGTCTTGTTCACGGATGTGCGCGGCTTTACTTCGATTGCCGAGCAGTTGGGGCCGGAACGTACCTTCCATCTGCTCAGTGAACTACTCGACCAACTGACTCATTGTGTCATGGAGCAGGGAGGCGTGATCATCGACTACTATGGGGATGGTTTGGCGGCGATGTGGAACGCGCCTGTCGATCAGCTCCAGCACTCTCGGCTCGCCTGCCGGGCGGGACTGAACATGCTGGCTCTCTTGCCGGAACTGAATGCGGCTTGGCAATCGGCACTCGGCGTTCCTCTCCGCATTGGGATCGGTATTCATCGTGGCCTCGCCTTTGTGGGTAATTCGGGAAGCCAGCACCGCTTGAAGTATGGTCCTCGCGGACACACCGTCAATTTGGCGAGCCGTTTGGAGGCGGCCAACAAGAGGCTGGGAACTTCGCTACTGGTTTCGGGTGAAGTCGCCGGCCAGTTGGACGGGAGCTTCCGGCGTCGTCATCTCGGTTCCGTCTATTTGCCGGGAGTTCGAGAGCCGGTTTCGCTGCATGAGCTGATCTCCGATCAAGAGGCCCGTGACGATTGGGAGCAGTACTGCCGATGTTGCGATCAGTTGTGGCTCGCGTTCGCAGAAAGACGCCTGCGCGAGGCCGTGGAACTCGGAACCGATTTGCTCGACCGATTTCAATCCGCCGACCAAGTCACTCGACTGATCCTGGAGCATGCCAAGGCCGAGCTGGAGCATCCCACCACGGATTTTGAACCGATCGTGCGTCTGAATGGGCGCTAGGGGGGGGAGGAATGAAGTGATTTGGAGAAAATACTCAAGTAAAGAAGGATGGAACTCGTGGTACGTCTGGTCCACCCACTTGCAAACGGGCGTATCGATCTCCAGCGTCTGAGGTTCTCTTCTAAAGCCTGACCAGATTCCTTCCAGAGTATTCGACGCCGCCGCACGGACCGATACAATGGTAGCACCAACCCACGTTCGGAGGTTTTCATGACGCTAACTATCGAGATTGACCTGCCCGGCGAATTGGAGAAACTCCGACTGCCCAAGGCTGTTGCCGCCCGGCTACAGTCGCTCTTGGACCGTCAGGATTCGGGCCAGCCGTTGACGGACGCCGAGAGAGAAGAGGCTGAAGGCTTGGCGAATTTGGCGGAGTTGCTGACTCTGTTGCGTCTGCGGGCGGAGCGAATGAGCCAATGACCAGAGTCCCCCCAGTGCTGCATGAGGAGATCGTGCTGCGAGCGGGCAATCGGTGTGAGTATTGTCAGTTATCACAAGTCGGACAAGAGGCGATGTTCCATGTCGATCATGTCGTGCCTCGGGCGGCTGGTGGACCGACGGCGGCAGATAATCTGGCCTTGGCCTGTGTTTCGTGTTCGTTGCGCAAGGGGGCAAGACAAACGGTTCCCGATCCAAAATCTGGCATGGACGTGCCTCTGTTCAACCCACGAACGCAAGTCTGGAACGAACATTTTCGCTGGGAGAAAGTCAAAATCGTTCCGTTGAGTTCGATAGGCCGGGCGACGGTGACCGCGCTGGCCATGAATCGGCCATTAATCGTGGCCATCCGTCGGGAGGAAATCGCTCGCGGTCGCCATCCGCCCCAATGAGCTGGTCCGTCTGGATGACTGCGAGCGAGCTGGTTCGGAATGCTTCCCTCTACCTTAAACGCACTTTTTCCCGTAAAACGCAGTGGATGCCCGTTGCTAGCATCGTCATCGTCGTGAATAATCCGGGCTCAAAGGTGGTCGTCTCTATTTGGGCAAATGCGAGAGGACGAACTGAAAGAAGTTGTTGTGTGGTGTCGGTAGTTGTTCCATGACCACCCATTGTGCTGATTCATGTCCCCCTACGGTCGGCAGGGGACGGGAATGCAGATAGTCCGGGGGACCCATTTGCAGACGCGAACATCCTTTTCCACTTCCACCGTATAGGGAACCTTGACTTCCACGGGAACTTTTGTGACTTCGCGGACTTTCTCCGTGACACAAACCGTGACCATCTTGGTGCGAGTTTTGGGAACCACGGTTTCGTAACAGTTCTCGACGGTCTTGGTTTCCGTCTTCGTTTCCCAAACCTTGACACGTCGAGTTTGCTCGACCGGAACACAGATCTCCACTTCGCACTCGTAAGGCTCGCGAATGCAAACCGTCTTGTTCTCCGTCACTTCGATCTCTTTCTTGACCAGATTCGGAACCCAGACTCGCTGCGTCTTCAGACAGGGATTCCCCTTGGCATCGCATGACTCCACCTGCCGCACTTCCCAGGCCCCTTCATCTCGAGTCACCACCTTCTTCACCGTGACCGGCTGACATTCGGTCCGAGTCCGGTATCGCGTAACCGTCATCTTCGAAGGATAGAACTCGTGGTACGTCTGGTCCACCCACTTGCAAACGGGCGTATCGATCTCCAGCGTCTGCGGCACGACCTTCTTTTCCCGCACGTAAACCGTGTACTTGTACGGGACCTCTTTGGTCACCGGCACGGATTTGTAAGTCACGCATTCCTTCTCTTGGATCTCCGTGCGATATCGCGTCTCGGTGCATGATTTCCGCTCGGTGGTCCACTGCGGAACGAGGACCGTCTTCTCCACATAACGCACCCCGGCCGAAACGGGGAATGTGGAGAGCGGTTTTGTCGAGCTGTCGAGGCCTTGGCTGAGCATTAAGGCGGCTGCCCACGTCACGGAAACTGAAATCCCAAACATACGGCCCTCTCCCAAAACGCGGAAAAAGTGAGGAACGGAGGTAGGCGTCCCGCCGACGCGCAAACCACCTCGCGGCGCGAAATCGAGCCGCGTCCGCTCCCGAGGTCCCTCTGGGTCATGCACTCCAGAGAGGGAACGGCGACTGAACCCTAGGTTTCCCCGTTCCACCGTCAAGTAATTTCACCCCCGGTAAGTCACTCCAACCCGGCAACCAGGCGGATTATGGGGGATCTGCATCCTGCGCAGGGGTCGCATTCTACGCATTGTGAATTCCTGCGGGGAAATTGCCTGGTTTCTGTCAAGAATCTTGGGCTGCTTGGCTCGATTAGCAGATTCGATACGACCGATAAAACCGGCAGAGTCCCCGAATGGCGTGGATCCGTCCGGGGCGTCATTCCCGCTTGAACGGTCCTCGAATAGACTGCTCGAGGCCTGCTGTTCAGGGGGGCGGCCGGGAGCCATTTTGTCTTGATGAACGCGGTAGCGGTGAGCGGTTTCGTGCAGTACGTTGTGCCCACGACTGAGCGGATAAGGAAGCGGAAGCGATTGATCGCTCTGCTCGTGTCGCTCTACGTACTGTTCTTGCCTCCGTGGGTGGGAGGCGTTGAACCGACGACGACCTCCGTTCTGCGAGGTGCCGGCGAACCGTCGCGTGGTCAAAGTGGTCCACCACCGGTCGGTTCGTCCTCGGGGACCGGCAATATAGTTGGGGCTCGCCCTGGCCAGGGGCCCGAGTCGGTGGAGAGGCCACAGCCTCGCCCCATCATCGTGGGACTTCCGCAGCTGCGAGAATCTTCCGGGGGCCAGTTGTTCGTCGAACCGAACGTCACGATTTCGTCCGATGTTCCCCCGCCGCCAACTCGGCGATTGGAGGCAAGTTCTTCGCCGCCTGGACCAGCGCCTTGGTGGAATTCGGCGCTGCAGCGGTTACCTGGACCGCTGGGGTCGTTGCCCCTGTTCGAGTATCCGGTGGACGAGGATCACCACGTTGGACCGGAGTGGATCGGGCCGCCGGTTGAGCCCCATGGAATGGAATTTCCCTTGGAGAGTTCCCCGGAGCCGATTTTCGGAAAGTTGCTCGGTCGTCTGCATGGCGATGACTGTGATTGTTGCCGGGAGCAGGGGGGACCGTTGGCTCGACGATTTCCCACCTTCGGCATGGTGGACGAGGGGGGAGGAATTGGTCGAGAACGGTTGATGTTCTCGCAGTTTGAAATTGACGTGACGCAGCCACAGAATCAATTTCAGTTTCGGATTGATTTGGCGAGCGGGTTTCGAATGCCGGATCGAGCCGAGTATTTTTTTGCGGGACCGGCGCGAGGTCCTCTTCCCGAGACCTCGGTGGACTACCAGGATTTGAGGTTTCTAATGGAATTGGGAGGGCCCGCGTTTTCGGTGGCGACGGAGATTCCCATCCGAATTCTCGACCCCGTCCGGAATCCCAACACGGCGGGACTGAGCGATCTGAATCTGACGACCAAGACGGTGCTGATGACCGGCAATGATTGGCAGTTGACTCAAATCTTCCGCACCTACTTCAACACGGGTTCTCCCGGAAAAGGCCTGGGGACCGGGCACATCTCGATCGAACCGGGAATGCTGGCCCGCTATCGGGCCAGTGACACGTTTTATTGGCATGGTGCGATTCAGTACTGGGTTCCCTTGGGGGGCGATCCGCTGCACTCCGGGGAAATCCTCAAGTATGGGGTGGGATGGAGTCATCTGCTCTACGATTCAGACACCTTCGCCATTATCGACTCCTTTGAAGTGGTCGGTTGGACCGTTCTCGATGGCCAGCGACTCGATCCAGCCACGGGAATAGCCTTGCCCGTGGACGGCGAGGGGGTGATCCATTGTTACCCCGGTATCCGGTTCGTGCGGGACACGGGTGGTGACATGGGTGTGGTGGAATTCGGCGTGAGTGGTACGGTTGGTTTCGGTAACAGTCGCTGGATGGACGACTTGGTTCGGCTGGAATTTCGAGTTCTCTACTAGTGGGTCACGGCAAGGCAAGGCAAGTGGTTGAATCCATGAAATCCCTGACGCACATCATGATCGTCGGTTGGCTGATGTTCGCCGTGGGGTGTGCATCGACTCCGACGGCCGAACCGTCGACTCCCGCATTGCCGACGTCCGCGCAGGCGGGAACCACCACCGTCGTCGCGGTCGCGCCGGCGGCAGGCGAATGCTGCAAGATGACTCTCCCCGAATTCTTGGGGATCAACGGTTTGTTCAAAGGCATCGGCGGGGGACTGGGGCGGATTCGAAATCGATTGGGAAGTCGTTTTCCCGGCTTGGAAGCTCGTCCTCCCGTCCTTGCCATTACGGACCCCGCGAACCTCAGTGAAGACAGTCCTCCGGCAGTAAAGGCCGCCGCTGAAGCGAAAGCGGAGGAAGACGCCGCGGACCAGAAGATCAAGGCAATTCGGTACCTCGCCACGTTAGGGTGCACCGATTGCTATCCCAATGTGGAGACGGCCTTGCTGGAGGCATTGGATGATTGCACCGAGTCGGTGCGGTATGAGGCCGCCTCGGCAATTCGAAAACTATGTGGCGGACCATGTGCCCGCTGCACTTCCAATGAATGCTGTGGCGAAGAGATTGTGAAGCGGTTGGATCGGATTGCCAACAAGCGGGACGATAAAGACTGCTATCTCGAACCTTCTCCTCGAGTTCGCCGCGTGGCCCGTTTGGCACTTGCCTGTTGTGGCGGCCCCCCGATTCCCACCGAGCTTCCGGCCGAAGGCCCTCGGGAAGAGGCCTTGCCGACTCCCGCCCCGAATCCGGATGGCGTCGCCGTTTGGGATCCGGTTCCGGGAGCCAACCCGCCAGTCGCCCAAGTGAATGGGGAACCGATCTGGAAGCACGACGTGATGCAATCCGTCGAGATACAACTGGCTTCGGCCATGGACGCGGGAGAGTTCGCGACGGATGCGGAGTCGGGGTCCGAGCGGTTTCAGCGAGAACTGCAGCGGATGATTGACCGAAAACTGCTGTTTCAAGCCGCGATTCGGTCGGGAAGCCACGCTCATGGTGCCAGCCTGGCGAACCACGAGCTCCCCAACCGCGGCTTGACCGGGAGCACCCATGATTCAGCCGATAACTCGTCCGAGGCAGAACCGAGAAGGGAGCGTCCCGAACGTCAAGTGGCGGCGGAGTGGCTTTCCAACGCGACGCGTGTTGACGAGCTCGTTACCCGGCAAGAGCTATACCACTATTACCGAACTCAGGGAGACCGCTTTCGCCAGCCGGCGATGGTCCGCTGGGAACAGACAGTTGCCCCCCAGGAGCGATTTTCGAGTCGAGAGCAAGCGGAAGAGGCGATTCGGTACCTACGGAACATGGCCTTGGGAATGACCAGCCAATCGCCACCCGCGAATCTAGGGGCCGTGGAGGCAAGGAACCATGGTTGGACCAGCCGTGAACAGCTCACCCATCCCGCCTTGGCTCAGTGGCTGTTCTCGCTCCCCGTGGGGAAACTGAGCCCCGCGATCCATGACGAGGTGGGAGTTCATTTGGTTCGCGTCCTCGAAGTTCGCCCGGCCGTTCAGATTCCGTTGGAAGAGGCTGCCGACGAGATTCGAGGCGAAATCGTTCGCCGGCGGCGGGAGGCCGCGGAACGAGAATATCTCCAGTCGCTCCGACAACAGGCGGAGATCTGGACGATGTTCGACCGTGACATGGCGAACCAACGGCAGGGCGCCCAGTAACGCGTGACCAGCAACGCGCTCGCCCAGCAACAGGCGCCCAGCAACAGGCGCCTAGCAACAGGCGCCTAGCAACCGGGCGCCCAGCAAAACGTTGACAGGCGCGGAACTACCGACCGACTTCAGAATCAGCCAGTCCGGGACAGGAAACAAATGGACCGGACAGGACGCGAAGGAACCCGCGCCACCCCGATTCTGGTCGCGTCATCGGAGCGGAAGGGGTGCTCCATTGGGTGCCGAAATTGTCTTGCCTGCGGTCGACGTACCGAGGTCCCGTGGTGAACTGACGTCGAACCGAACACCCCGCGTGGCGATCACCGGCTTTTCGGCCCCCGAGTCGTCGACGATTCCAAGCAACTCGACGATGACTTCTCGCCCGGCGGGAGCCTGGCCTTCCCAATGCGCGGCGTAAGTGATTCGTCGTAGCAGTAGTTCCAACATGGATCGATCGGCGGCGGGATGGATTTCGAAATGCAGCTCCACTCCGGATTCGTTGTCGTGCTGGTCGGTGACATTCTCCGAACGATTCGCATCACGAATAGTGGCGATGGTCACGGGCTGAGCATTCTCTTCACCTGCCTGCACGACCATGACTTGGCCGTCGGAAATCAAGAGGGCCTGCCGAGGGCCCTGAATCGGCTCGATCCCCAACTGTTCTTGGAGTGAAGTCTCCTCAACGACCTCCTCCTGCCGAGCGGCCGTGGCGGAACCATGATCGTCCGACGCTCGTTCCTCCTGGGCGCGGTTAGCGAACTCGTCCTCAGCCAAGGGTTCCGGAGGCGCGGAATCACCGTCGTCGCTGGATGGAATGACACGAATTCTCAATTGATACTGACTAAAGTCTCTGGCGAAGGGGGAGCCCAATTCCGCTTCGGGGTCAATAAACTCCGCCTCGCCCGGTTGCCGATAGACGAGCGAATCTCGCCGCAGTCCGATCGAGGGAGTAATGTCGTCCGCCAGCCAAATAAAGGCCAGCCCATCGGCTCCCGCCGTGGCTACCTGCCGGCCGTCGGGGGAAAACCGGGCGGCAGTCACCTCCTCGGCATGCCCCTTCAAGGTAAACACCTCGTTGAACGTATCGGTGTCCCATAGTTTCGCGGTTCCATCCTTGCTGGCCGTGAGAATTCGACGCGAATCAAGCGAAACATCGACGCTCGTCACGGGGGCGGTATGGCCTTCGAGTCGCATAACGTGGGACCAAGTGACGGCGTCCCACAGGTCGACGGAATTATCATCTCCACCACTCATCAAGTAAGTTCCATCCACTGAAAAGGCGACGTGATTGATGGGGAGACGGGTTCGCGTGATCGCCCTCCTGACCCGCGGTTGCTCCAAGTACGAAATACGTTGGCCGCTCAAGGCATTCCAGACTTGAATGCTTCCGTTCTCCGAGCCGGTTGCCAGGCTGCGTCCATCCGGAGAAAACGCGACCGTCAGCACGGGACTGGAAGGTTCGGTCTCCAAGACTCGGATGATTTCGACCTGCCGACCACGGATTCCCCAAAACCGGCAGACGCCGTCCCTCCCAGCCGTCACCAGGACATCTTCGGCGGGTTGATCACCCACGAAGGCGGAAAACAAATCGGGACGTGGGGCGAACCGAGCGGCATGAATGGTGACGGCCCGACCGTTCATCGCGTGCTCGGGGGGAGTTCGAAGGAGGACTTGCCCGTCCGCGACATTCCAAACCTTGGCGGTCCCATCGGGTCCTCCCGTGACAACTCGAGTTCCATCGGGAGAAAACGATGCTGTCGTGATGGAATTGTGGGGGCCGTAGTTTTGCAGGCGGTGTCCCGATTGAGGATTCCATTTTCGAGCACTATTGCCCGAGGCGGTGATTAGTTCGGACGTATCCGATAGGGGGGCGGCTACCCAGACGGCGGCCCGCAGTCCGCGATTTTTCCAATAGGGGGTTAGCGTATTGGTGGCAGTATTCCAACGCCAGATGCTGTTTCGGTCATCATTGTTCGTGACGATCACATCGCCCTGCTCCACATCGAACGCCAAGGAAAATATGTTCTGATGAGCCGGGAACGATCTCGCTTGCTTACGTTCCCTGGTTGCCAGATCCCAGTACTCCAACCTCCAATCGTCCTCCTCCTCTGTGTAGGCCAGGGCGATGTGGCGACCGTCCGGCGCGAGTTCCATCAGCCGAATTCGCCCCGTCGTGATCGTCAATCGCTCATCTGTCAGCTCCCTCCCATCGGGAATGCTCCACTGCGTAATGATTCCAGCCTCGGAGGCGATCAGCAGGCGACTCCCGTCGGGCAAGAACCGAGCGGCGACGATGCGTTGACCGGGGCGCACGTTCCGCAATTGTTGCAGTAGCTCCCAGGAGCCTTGTTCCGCGATGTACCGCCACAGGATGCCGCGTCCCTGTTCGTCTCCCGTGAACAGCAGGGTCTCAGGCTGATCGGTGGGCAGAAAACGGGCGGTCATCACGGGAGCTAGATGGCCTTGCAATATGACCGGCTCCGGCGTCGGGCCCTCCTGGGTCAAAGGCCACAACTTGACACCTGTTCCCCGATCTCCCCCTTGATTCGGGTTCGGGCTGCTTCCCGTGGCGACCCAGCGGCCATCTCCTGAGACGGCCACGACACTATTTTGGCCGGTATCCGCCAGATGATGCTGGGCCGCTCCCGAATCATGCCGCCAAATAATCGTCCATTCATCTCCGGCGCTGGTGGCGAACCGTCCATCGCCGGGAGGGAAGAAGGCGATCGCGGAGGTCAGATACTCGTGCCCCTCGTGTAATTTCGAGATCATGTCTCCGGTTTGCGTGTCCCAAATCACCGCGGTATTGTTCCGTCCGGCTGTAATCAGCCGAGTGCCGTCGGGTGAGTAGTCCAGGGCAAGGAGGGGATCGTCCCGATCACGGAGTTCCAGGTTTTCCCTGTAGGTCTTAACATCCCAGAACTTGATCTGCTGATCATATCCACCCGAGACAACCTGTCCATTCGTCGGATGGTAGGTGGCACTCCTGACCCAGCCGCCATGTCCTCGAAGTAAGTGGCTGGATGCCGCTCGACGCTCGCTCGAGTTCGATTCCGATTTGTCTTTTCGGAGGCTCCAGACCCGCACGGTATTGTCGTGGCCGCCCGTCACCACGGATTCTCCGTCGGAAGTGACATGGACCGAGCGAACCTCACTGGTGTGTCCCGACAAAACCTCAATCTGGACGCTCGTCGAGATGGCCGAAGTCCGCAGATTTCGATTGGAAAGTTCACTGCGGGTCGCGGCCTGAATCTGACGTCGCAACTGGTCGTAGTCAAATTCCTCCACCTGCTGGGGATCCCAGACGAGGACAAAGCGGTCCTTGCCCGCCGAGATGACTCGGGAGGACTTCGATACTTTATCCTGTGCGACATCCAGAGCGTAAACCGGTCCACCATGGCCGCTGAATCGGGCCCGTCGATCCCCCGTTTCCAAATCCCAGATGCCGACATACTGGTCGTCGCCCGCCGTGAAGACGAAGCGATTGTCAGGGGAAATCACGGCATCCCAGATGGTGCCGGAATGGTCATTGGGATCTCGCTGCGAGCTTCCGGTTTCCGTGTCCCAAAGTCGAGCGGACCGATCCGAGGAACTCGAGACCAAGTAGCGGCCATCCCTTGAATAGCGAAGGTTGTGAATGATGTCCGTGTGACCGGTCCATTCCATAGCCGGTGCATCGGGAACTTCGGGCATGGCCTGATTCAGGCCTTCCAGATTCCAGATCTGGATCACGTTCCCGGTGGATGTCGCCGTCGCCGCCCAGGGTCCCACTTGGGAGACGGCCAGTGCGGTTGCGCTTCCGTCGAGTTGAAGGGAATCGTCCAGGAATCGATTGGATTGGGCATCCCAAAATCGGACTTCTCTCGCCGCCGTGGCGACAAGGAGCCAGCGGCCATCCGAGGTCCAGGCGACTCGTTCGACTCGGGCTCCCGCCGGCTCGGTTCGCGAGGCGCGATCACCAAGAAAGCGGAGCCGGCCCCACTCCCAATGTCGCCACCGCGCTCGAGGCCCCGCGGCGAATCGGTCGATGACTCCCCGAGCTTCCAGGAAGGCGTTTTCCTCGACTTGAGCCGCGGCCAATCCGATCTGGGCAATGTACGAGGTGCGTTCGGCAAGCTGCTCCTGTTCCAAAGCCCGCTGTTCCTGCTCGCGAGCCCGCTGCTCTTGTGCTCGAGCTACGCGATCTTGTCGCCTCGCCTCCATTGCCTCGTCATCGGCCCGATTTTGGGCAGAAACGGCCTCTTTCAACGCGTCTGTCAGTTCGGTTTCGCTGTTCGTTAAGCGGATGTTCTTGTCGTCGAGTTCGCGGACTGCGTCCTCCAATTCACTGGCAGTCTGCTGAATCTCCCTCTGCTTGTTATTGATGACATACAATCCAACCGAAAGAACAACGATGATCCCCACGCCCAGGACAATGGCGATGCGTTGGAAACGGCGGAGGACTTTCTTGCGGAGATCGCGTTCATGTTGAGCGGCCAGTAATTTGCGTCGCATGGGGCGATGCGATGGTTGACTCTCGTTCAAAAGGGAGAGCCCAAGATCGACGTCCCCTTTGGAAAGTGCCGTGGCGGCATAGGCCAGCTGAGTTTCCTCGATTCCAGAAGCCGCGTGAACGTTTTCCGGCCAGAGGGCGTAGGCCTCTTGGTAAGCGAAGAGAGCTCGAGAGTAGTCTTGATAATTTCGAGTGTTTCGCGCTTTATCCAAGTCCTGGTCGGCTCGCGAGGCCAGCGCGATGCTTTCCGAATGGGATTGGTAGGTCCGGATCGCCTCTTGAAATTCGTGGACGTTCCGGTAGCG
Organism: Pirellulaceae bacterium; assembly: GCA_050485845.1. Taxonomy (GTDB): domain Bacteria; phylum Planctomycetota; class Planctomycetia; order Pirellulales; family Pirellulaceae; genus JBJHCD01. The sequence goes on from JBJHCD010000021.1 coordinate 12,884, forward strand.
ATCATCCGGGTCGGTCGACATGGCCATGTAGGCAATGTTGATCAATTCCCCTTCCACGTCGCTTGGTTGGATGTCATTTCGAGCAGCCGCCTGTAAGCAACTGAGAACGTCATGTCCGGTGTGAGGGGTTAGCCCGGTGAGTATTTCAAACAGGAGGGCCCCGAGTAGATAGACGTCACTTCGCGGACCGATCATTTGGAGGGGACCGGTCGCCATCTCGGGGGCCATGTAAGCCGGCGTTCCACCCATGCTGTTGGATTGCGTGACGGAGTCATGATGCAGATAGGCCGAGGTGGAGAGAGCAATCCCCCAGTCCATGACCAGCACTTCACCAAAGTTGCCCAGCATGATGTTTTCGGGCTTCAAATCTCGATGGATGACGCCGCGATCATGAGCGAATGCGATCGCGTCCGCGACCTTCATCAGGATGTCGAGGTTCTCGGTCAGCCGCTTGGACTTCATCACCTTCGACCAGGGGGTCCCTTCCACGCGCTTCATCGAGTAGAAGGCAGCACCTTTTTCATCGGCCGCCAAGTCGTACACGGGGACGATGTTGGGATGGTCCAGTTCCCCCGTTACCACCGCCTCGGCCAGAAACTTTTCCCGAGCGTCCTGGTCATTGGCGACATGGGGACGCAGCATCTTGACCGCCACCGTGCGATTGATCGATGTCTGAGTCGCCGCAAAGACAATACCGACGCCCCCTTCCCCGATTGATTCGAGGAGAGTGTAGTCGGGACGCTCGTGGGTCCGCTGGTCGGGATGACTTACCACCCGAGTCTTGACGACCACTGACTCGACCCCATGCTCCGAGCCGACTCCCGTATTCTTGATCGTCATGTAGGGAGAACTGGATGGGGAATAGGTGCCCCGCCAAATCTCGTTGACATCTTGAGCTTGCCGGTCGGTGAGCGAACGGATGGAAATACTCCGGTGCGTGTCGACTCGCCGCGGCAAAGTTCGCTCAATGTCCGCGTCCGGCGATCGCGGAGGGAGAGTCGAGAATGGAGTCGGATTCTCTTCTCCGGCCGTGTTCGGGTCGGTTCCCGTCCCTCGAGGGAACTCAATCGTTGCGTTGGGGGAGTCCTCGTCCAGAAAAGGAGCCAAGGGAGGAGTCTTGTTGATGTCTCTTCTGCTCCCCTGATCTTGACCCTCCTTCCTTTGGACAAAAGTGTCCGACCGAATGGTCGCAAATGGAGAGGACGCTTCGTCGGTAGCCGCGGGGGACTTCTCGTCGGACCGGTCATGCGGCCCCTTTCTCCGCGCATGCGGACCTTCCCCTGAATCGGATGCGTCCCCTTCGCCGCGCTCCGAAGGATTCTCCGAACCGGTCTGTTTCGCGGAGCTTTGTACCTTGTCAGGCCGGTGGTCCGAGGGAATCTCCGAGGGAATGGGAGTCGGTATGGACGGCAACGTGAACAGCTCTTCCACCGATTCCCGTGGATGGGGTTCCTCGTCATCCCACATGACGGTGCTACCGCATTGCGGGCAGCGGCCTGCTCGCAGAGTGTCGTCGTTGATTTCAACCTGACAAAAAGGACACAGCAGCATATATGCACCGAATCGATGTGCTCAAAAAGGGAATGAACGAATGGTACCCATTCTAATCGCGTCTAGTCGCGGAGGAAGCGACGGGAAGCTTGTCGCCCGAAATCCGCCAAGGCTCGCATCGCCTCGGCCCGCTGCTGTTTTCGCGTACCCAGCAGAGCCGCCCCTCCGGCAACGAGTCCCCAGCGGAGAGAGCTACGGGTCGGTTGGTCCGTGGAATCCGGCATGAACAGAGCCCCGTCAGTGCCGGGCAGACGCTCTGTCGGGCCGGCGCCTCGTCGAGGAGCCTCCAAGGAAGGAAGTTGATTGAGGGGCGTTAAATCATTGATTCCATCATGCTCGGTACCTTCCTGATCGTCAGGGGGCAGGTCGGGATCGCCATTGTACTCCTCCAGTTCAGCGTCCATCTCCAAGGGGTCGGGGAGGATGATCTCGTCGTCCAGATCATCCGGGTTGAACGGCCTTCCATCGCGGACATAAACATCCAACACCAATCTGCGGCTGTTGTCCTCCAGATGCAAATAAATGCGAAAGCGGTCGTCCGGCAGGAATTGGAAGATCGAATTGAGGTCATTCAGCATGTCGGGACTGAGCGACAACTTCGCCTCTTCCTGCAATTGACCGCTCCGGTCGCTGGTCACGAGGTACACGACCACCTGCCGCTCCGCCTGAGCGGCACTTTGCGAGCTGGAGCCCGCCTGCTGCAGGGGAGTCACCGTGACCACGGGAGTCACCGTCGTGGCCGGCGGAATCTCGACGGATTCGATGGGAGGAAAGGAGGAAGGCTCGCTTCGCTCAAACTGTCGAGACGACGCGGGAACCTGCCCCACAATCACTCGCACTTCCACCGTTTGTTCACTGAAATTGATACCCGGCCCTTCTCCATTATCTTGTGCCCGAACCACCAATTGCACGACTTCATTCCGAAAGGGGAGGACCGGGAAGATCATATGCCAAGTGGTGTCGTTGACTTTATTGAACTGAATGGCACTGGCGGGAAGAAAACTCGGGTTACTCGAAGTCACGGAAAAATCCAGCGTTTGTCCGGCTGCATCCGGGAAATCGTCATTTTCTGCGATTTCATTGGGAGGCCCCGGGACGGCATCCGTGATCACAATGACGCTGGGGTTGAGTGGGTCGAGTTCGATGACATTGGTTTCCAATGTGAACTCGGGGGGGTCATTGATCGGCGTCACCTCCAATCGGACCGTTCCGGTCGATGTCGCCCCCTGCATGTCACTCACTCGGTACTCGAACGTTTCAATGCCGAAGTAACTACGCTCGGGAAGGAACGAAAACTCACCATTCGGAAAAAGATAAAGAACTCCGGCGTCACCCAGGGTGTAGGAGCCATCCGCGTTGAGCACGCCTCCCGAGACAAACTCCACCGAAGTGAAATCAATTCCAAACAGTTCCGCCAAGTTTTCTTCGGTGACGCCATCGAGCGCGAGGAGGCCCTGGTTGAGGATCGGATCGGTATCCACGTCGAACGCATTCTGCAGCACATTGCCCGTCAGGGGATCTTTCGAATCCTGCTGCAATGTGAATTCGGGCGTCGAGAATGTCTCGTCGACCAGCGTGGGAGGATCATTGACAGGTTCGATCCAGATGGTAAGCGTGGCCGACGCCGTGAGGATCGGATCGTGTTCACTCACACCTCCCGTGTCCTCCGCCTCCACGACGACCCAGGCCGGGCCGTTGTAATTGGCCAAGGGAATGATGCGCAAACCACCCCCATCGATCACTTCGACGGTGACGCCGAAGGAGGTTTCCAGAATCCGGTAAGTGGCATCCTCGGGGGCCGTCTCGTCATCCGTGAAACTTTCAAAGAGAACTCCCTGCAAGTCCAGTACTTCGTCCTCGATCATCGCCTGAGCGGCATTCTGGACGTCGTCGCTGAATTCGAAGCTTGGCGGGTTATTGCTGCCGATCACGGTGATGCTGACTGTCGCCGTGACAATATGCTCACCATCGGAAATCGTGTAGTGGAACTCATCCGATTCGATGGCACCCGACGGAAGAGCACGGAAGAACTCGGATGTCGAGGCATCGTAGATGAAGTCCCCATTGGATTCGACCACCAGCGTGGCTCCCGAGCTTAACAGGATCACCTGACCCGGGATGAAGAAAAACCCGTTGATCAGCGTTACCGTCAGCGGGTCACCTTCGGGATCGAAATCCTCGGGGTCATCGTCACTACCGACCAGTAGGTTTTCGCTTAGCGGGACGTCTTCGGGGGTAGTAAAGTTCTTGTCGAAGGCGACGGGAGGATTGTTGACACCGACGACCGTGATGCTGACCGTCGCCATGACGGAGTTCATCCCATCGGTAATCGTGTAGCTGAACGAGTCGAAAGCCTGATCGCCGGGCGGCAGAGCTTGGAACGTGTCCGACGTCGAGGCGTCGTAAACGAAATCGCCATTCGATTGGACGACCAGCGTGGCCCCCGAGTCCAAAAGGATCTCGTCGCCTGGGTCGAAGGTGCTTCCATTAATATGCGTTACCGTCAGCGGGTCTCCCTCGGGATCGAAATCCTCGGGATCATCGTCACTACCGACCAGTAAATTTTCGCTCAGCGGTACGTCTTCCGGGGTGGTGAAGTTCTTGTCGAAGGCGACGGGAGGATTGTTGACACCGACGACCGTGATATTGACCGTCGCCACGACGGAGTGCATCCCATCGGAAATCGTGTAGCTGAACGAGTCGAGGGCCTGCTCGCCCGGCAGCAGGGCACGAAAGGTGTCGGATGTCGAGGCATCGTAAATGAAATCGCCATTGGATTGGACGACCAGCGTGGCCCCCGAGACCAAATGGATCTCCTCGCCTGGTTCGAACTCGTCTCCGTTGATCAGCGTTACCGTCAGCGGGTCACCTTCGGGATCGAAATC
>JBJHCD010000022.1:0-17074 GCA_050485845.1 Pirellulaceae bacterium
ATCCGGAACCCTTCCCCATCGGATAGGCGACGAGGGATTCCGGGCCACCGTCCGTCGCTTCATCATCGCGAACCAGGCCGACGAGAACATATTCGGTCCGCCCGATTTCGGAATTGACCTTGATGGCCAGACGAGCGGGGAGGCGTTTCGAGGGTTCACCGGCTCGCCCGGCCAGTCGTCGAATGACGGGAGCGACAAATTCATGAAAGGTAAAAATCGCCGAAGTGGGAAACCCGGGAAGAATGACAATCGGTTTTCCTTCACTGGCGGCCAGGCAGATCGGTTTTCCCGGCTTGAGCGCGACGCCATGCACCACGACTCCCGGGTCGGTCCGTTCGCGAATCACGCGGTACGATAAGTCCCCCTGTCCTTTGCTGGTTCCCCCAGACAAGAGAATCACATCCGCCTGGGCCAGCGCGGTTTGCACCATTTCGCGCAGCTTTGCCAAGTCATCCGCGACGATTCCCATCACCATCGGCAAGCCCCCCAACTCGAGCACCGCGTCGGCGACGATGCGGGAATTGGAGTCATAGATCTGGCCGGGCTGCATCGGCCGGCCGGGAGGACAAAGTTCCGTTCCGGTGGAAATGATAGCCACGCGCGGCCGTCGCCAAACAGATACTTCCGCCACGCCGATCGCGGCCAGAACTCCGGTTTCGCGGCTGGTCAGCAATTCTCCGCGCCACAGCACGGTCTCGCCGGCACTGATGTCGGTCCCAGCGAACGTGACGCCGAATCCAGGCGGGCAGGCTCGCCGAGCCAACAATTCACCCCGCAGGCCCCCTTCTTGACCGTCTTCACCTGCTCCACCGTCTCCCCCGTCTTCATGTTCTCCACCGCCTTCCGCCAACGCTCGGCGATCGACTTCCCCATGCTCGACCATCAAGACCGCGTCGGCCCCTCGAGGGAGCATCGCTCCGGTACTGATCGTCACCGCCTCTCCGGGCCGCACGGTGACATCGGGAATCTGACCCGCATGCAAGATGGGGGGGAGAAGTCGCAGGCGACGGGGCGATTCCTCGTCCGCCCCGTAGGTATCACGGGCCTGGAGGGCGAACCCGTCGAAGTTGGATCGATCGAACGAAGGAACGTCGACCGGCGCTACCACGTCGACAGCCAGCACGCGCCCCCACGCCTCGGAAAGGGAAACCGTTTCGATCCCGAGCGGCTCCAGGCGAAACGAGGCCTCAAACCGGCGTTGTGCCTCGTCGCGATCTATCACATCCAGAAACTGGTCTTGTTCGGACATATCGAAACGTCTGTCAATTCCCCACGGAAACTAAAGAAACGGAAACGAAAAAAACTGGAACGAAGAAAACCTGAGCTACGGAAGCTTGAACCACGGAAAATTGAGCGAAGAAAAACGGGAGCGAATGGATGGGTGATCCGACAGTACTTGTCGTCGTCCCGACTCATCTTCACGGCGAACCATACAAGAACACTTCAACCACCGTCCCGGCCGCGTAGCCCTCGCTATCTTCGGGAATCACAACGAATCCGGTCGCTCGAGTCGTCGAACTGAGAACCGACGCGCCGCTGATCGCCAAAGGCTCGACCTGGCCATTGACAACGCGGACGCGGGCATAGTCGAGTCGCCCCACGGTCGAAATCAGCTTCCGCTGGAGCGGTAATCGCACCGACCCGTAGGGCCATTCCGCCAGCCGGCCTCCCAGTTGTCGAATCGCTCGACCCGCGAAGAAATCATACGCACAAAGACAGGAGACGGGGTTCCCCGGCAGCAAAAAGACCAAACGGTGGTCCAGCCGTCCCATTCCCGCGGGACTACTGGGCCGCATGGCAACTCCGTGAATGGCGAGTTCGCCATGCTGAGCCAGCAAGCGGGGGGCATGGTCTTCCTGTCCGACGCTGGAGCCTCCCGAGACCAGCACCACGTCGCAGTCATCTCGCAACGCCTCGAGAATCGCTTCCGGGGAGTCGGGAATGATACCCGGTGTTTGAGCCACTCCTCCATCCCGCTCCACAAGCGCCATCAGCATCGGCGTGTTCGCGTCCACAATCTGCTGGCCCTGGGGCTTGGAACCAGGAGGGAGGAGTTCGTTGCCGGTCGTGACGATGCGAACTCGGGGTCGGCGAACGACCGAGACCTCCGACACACCGATCGAAGAGAGGACGCCCAGGTCTTGGGGGCGCAGTCGTCTCCCCGCCTCGAGAACCATGGAGCCCGCGGCGATGTCTTCTCCTCGCCGACCGACATGCTTTCCCGGAGAGAGCGGCTCCAAGACCCACAAGCGATCTTCCCGCGCCTCCGCGTGCTCGACTGGAAGGACCGCATCGGCTCCCGCCGGAAGGGGCGCGCCGGTCATGATCCGAACCGCCGAACCGGGAGTCACCTGCAACGGACAAGCCCGCCCAGGCAGCGACTCTCCCACAATCCGCAGTTCCAGCCGGTTATACGAGGAGGCTCCCTGAGTTGCTTCGGCCCGCAGGGCGTACCCATCCATCATGGAACGTTCGAAATGTGGTACGTCGACTTCGCTGGTCATGGCTTGAGCCAGCACGCGCCCCGACGCGGAACCGAGCCCCGTCAGCTCGGCGGAGAGCGTCGTCACTTGGTGATCGAGCCAGTCGAGTGCCGACTGGACGGTGGAGCGTCGAGCGAACCCGCGCATCCGGACATCACCGATCTTTCCGGCGGCGGATGGAGGGTGTGAGGAAGAAGGGGAGCGAGTGGAATCCGACATCTTAGACCAGAACTGGGGGGAGTTGAGCAATGTATTGCCGCCAACCGTTCAACTGCTCGGCCGACATCGTGTTCTCGCGAGTTAGTTCATGGCGCAAGAACTTGTTCGCTCCCACAATACGAACCGTCACCTCCAACCGACCGTTCTCCGCGTAGTGAAAGCGAACCTCGATCGGAGTCTGCGGAGACAGGCTCTCGGGAAGGTTCCGGACCGAGCACTTACCGACCTGAGCACAATCCTCGGGTGATTGACTCTCCCCTTCCACGATCTGGACGAGAATGGAGCGTTGATCGGCGTGCTGCGTGCGGAAGATCCGCTTGGCCGTCACCGGGAGCGGCGTATTCCGTGGAATCAGGATCGCATTGCGTAGTCGCTTGGTCTTGGCCTCCATGGCCACCACTCCCAAGCTGTGCGAATTCACGTTGCGAATGGAAAACGCCGGTGGCTCGCCTCGATGCCTGCTCAGCAATAAACCGGCATGCAAGGCGGCCCCATGAGCCACGGCCTCGTCGGGCGAGACGGAACAGTCCGGCACCTTTCCGGAAAGATCTTGCAGCATCGATTGGACAGCCGGCATCCGAGTGGACCCGCCCACGAGAAGTACTCGATCGATTTCCTCCCAAGTCAGGCCGGCCGCCTCGAGCGTCTGCCGAGTGGTGAATGCCGTGCGATCCAGGAGATCCTGCGTCATCTCTTGAAACAGTTCGCGAGTCACTTCCAGTTGCACGGTGCAACTTTGATATTCGCACGTCAGGTTTGCTTTGCCGCGGGCACTGAGCGTCTGCTTGGCCTCTTCGCATTCACGCCTCAGCCGCCCCAGGGTGTTCGCGTCGTCCCGGGGGTCGATCCCGAACTTGCGGATGAATTCTTCCGCCACATAGTCCACCAGACGCTGGTCCCAATCACGTCCGCCAAGTTGAACATCACCGTCGGTGGCGAGGGCGTGGAACTGATTGCCCACGATCTCCATGACCGTGACATCGAACGTTCCTCCTCCCAGATCGTATACAAGGATCTTCAGCGGTTCGTGATCCTCTTGACCTTCCTGGAGAAAACCTTGAAGAAATCCGAACGCGACGGCAGCCGCGGTTGGTTCGTTGATGATGTCCATCACCTCGAACCCGGCCATGTAGCCGGCATCTTGAGTCGCCTTGCGGCGTACTTCATCGAAGTAGGCCGGCACGGTGATGACCACCTTTTCGAAAGGCCCCAGTTGTCGCTGCGCGTCGACTCGAAGCTTGTTCAAGACCCAAGCCTGTATGACCTCGGGAGGGTACCGCCGTCCTCCCAACGTTGACGGGTACATCCGGCGGCCAAGGTACCGCTTGGCACACTCCGCCACGCTTTCGGTGTCCGTGCCGATCGCCTTGACCGCCTCACGCCCCACCACGATCTCGTCACCATCGAAGAGCACCGCGCTGGGAGTCGTCTTGTCACCTTCGGCGTTGGACAAGGTCTGCGGACGACCGAGGTCGTCGAGCCGAGCCACCACCGAGAATGTCGTCCCGAGGTCGATACCAATGGCCAGAACAGGTTTCATGCACAATCCCGCGACAGTAAACAAGCGACGGGAAACGATTACCACATTCGATTTCCCGAACGACTCCTTTTGTTTAAGCTTAATCCCCCCATCGCTGGAACTCTATGGTGGAACATACCAAAAAACGAGTGCACACCCCCCAAAGAAGCCGTACTGCACAAAGGGGGGGGTGGATCGCCCTGGGAAAGCTAGTCAAGATCTACCGGCCCACTGAAGAAAATTGGCGGCGTGAATGCCGGGGAGTCGATGCAGGAAGTGGCCACGAACGGCCACGAGAGACCATGGACGGCTTTTCCCTCACCCCGCTGCCTGGCGGCGTACTTTATCCTTGGGAAAGCCAATGCCTATTGAATTGATCAATGCCCTGTTGGCCCTTGCCTTCCTCGCCGTCTGCGCGCTTGCCGGACAGGTGATCGCTAGTGATCCGTAAGTCCCAGTGTTGGCGAGCCCTCGCGTGCGGCCGCGGCAACGGAACGATCTTACAAAACCGACTTTCCGCGGAGTTCACGTTTACGGAACATCCTCCTGGGAAGCACCGGAACCATAGGCCACTCCCCACCATCCATCTCGGAGCAGGGACTGAGTTACCTCGAGTCCTTCCCATCGGGCATCCTCCCACATTCCAGCGGTAACCAGCGGGAAAGTCCGCTCCTTGGTGAACAGCGCGGTGAAAATGCCTCGGAGCGGAAGTCGATCACGAAATCCGAGCCGAGCCCCTCGGATTTCAATAAAGTCGTCGCGGACCAAGCTAATCTCTCCCCCCTGCACTTGGGGAGCAAATCGCGTGGCGACCTCAAAATCATTCCAAGTGCTGCGACCCATCGTCAGCGACCGAAACCGCAATGTCAGGTCGACATGTCCGTCGTCCAGTCGGACGTGAATCGGCTGCCACCGAGCGAATTCCACATGTACTTCCTGATCCAATTGCTCCGGACGGGGAGGGGCCTGTAGCTGAAACTTGTCCGCAAGTTCGCCCATCCACTGCTCAACCTCCTGCCGTCGTCCTTCCAGCTGAAGTTGCCCGAGTAAGTTGTTCAGAACCGACTCGTGAATCTGGAGACTGAACAAACTGGACTCGGGAGGCGTCGGCCGAGGGGTGTAGGCCGCCAGTTGATGATCGGCGGCCAGTCGGTAGCGGACGACCAAGTCCTCGTCAGTCGTTTGCAGGTCGTGGACGGCGGGATTCAATCGCAATCGATTCAGCGGCTCGACCAACTTCTCCCGGTAACGCTGCTCCGCCTCGGCAAGCTTCTTGACCACCTCTTCGTCGAGTCGTCGAGCGGCCTGGCTCCCCACCTTGAATTCCACCTCGGCCTTGGCCTCGGGAAGACGTTCCCTATGCTCGCGAACCGCAATCGAGCGAACCAGGGAGCCGACCAGCGGCACGCGGTCGAAGTCCGTGGAAACATTGGTCAAACGCGATGCGCTGTCCGCTTCGGACAAGGTGTCCTCCAACTGCACGCCCGAACCGTCGACGGTGAGATATTTTCGAGCCTGATAGCGAGTGGCCCCGTTATTGAAGAAGGTGACAGGGCCTTTATTGGATCGAGTTTGCGAGGCAACGTGGCCTCGGGCGACCAACCCCATCCTCAAACGGAGTTCATCGGGAATCAACTGCACGCTCAGCCTGGCACTCGTCGCGCTCCGGCCATTCACTCGAGCCCCCAGAATCCGGTCATTCACCGGCTCCTCCGAAACCTCGACTTCCGGCAACATGCGGTTGATCATCTCGCTGGAGACCGTCAGTCGCAGGTTGGCATTCCGATAGTGCGTATCGAGAATCCGAGCCAGATCGGCAGTCTCCTCCCAGGGGGACCAACGCAACGACTGCCAGTCTTCGGCCAGTCCGACCGTCCCTTCCGTCAGCCGCACCTCGTGGCTCTCAATCTGCCGAAGAAATCGAGTGTAATCCAGCGGCTCGTAAGCCCAGAGACGCAGTTGATCGGCAAGCTGCCGCACCGAGGGCCGGGTCAGGAACTCCCGCTGTTCGGCCGTGAGCTTGTCGGAGTTCATCCGCTGCAATACTCGACGTCCCAGTTGACGCCGATACTGCGGATCCAGCACTTCATCGCGCGCCTCTCGATCGACCTCCTCCCGAAGCCGATCAACCAACAGGTATCGGTTCCAGGTTTGGGCGGCTGGGGCCGAGTTGAACAAGGTCTCTACCTCCCGCAGCGCCTCCTCCAAGGTGGTGTAGTCCGCTGAGACCGCCCACGTTCGCTCCTCCTGGACCAACTGATGGACCCGTCCCCAGACATGCAGGCGGCGAGAAATTCCATGGCACGCTCTCGTCACTCGAGCTGTGAGTTCCGCGTCGGGGCGGTCCATTTCCCGAACCCACTCGCGACCAAGATCCGCCAGCTCCTCCAGACGCTCGAGAATCTGTGTCACCCGTTCAACGCTCAGCGATGGGGCCGCGCTCAGTTTGTCGAGTTCGCTGATTACCTCTCGTGACCAGTCCCGCACCAAAGGGTCGTCCCTGAAGGATTCGAGTTGCTGATAGAGAGCTGCGGGACGAGGCCAAGCCCCTGTGGCAACTCCATCTCGAATCACCGCCTGCCGGGGAACTCGCATCTCCGAGGGAGGGGGGAGCGAATCGGAGGTCGGTTCGATTCGCCGAGCGACCTCGAACAGAGGGCGATCCCGCGTCGGCAGTTCATCGGGAACAAAAGGTGTCTCCAAGGGAGGCGCCGACATGCCGGCCTGCTGACTGACAGGCGGAGCCACGGGAGCGAAGAATCGAGGCGCCGGGGCCCGCGGCAACTCAAGACGCGTCCGGTCAGGCGTCTCCTCCTTGTTGACAGCCGGTTCCGAAAAACCAGGTCGCAAGGCTGGGTCGGAAAGTGGGTCGGACAGCGAATCGGGCGAAATATCGGAGAGAGCCGGTGAAGTCCCGGAGGGAGCCAGGGAGACGTCCGCGGGCTTCAGCTCGGTTGGTTCCAGATCCGATGGTTCCGCCACGGACCATGAACCCGCTACTGGCTCGAGGTCTTCCCATGATGGCTCGAACCGAGAATGACCGGGCCCCTCTTGTTCCGGATCGTGTTCCGGATCGTTTTCTAAATCTTGTTCCGGGCGAGACAAGCTGGCCAACGTTGGCTTTTCGGCTCGACGCGAGGAAGCCTTTTCCCCGACGTCACGATTTCGGGGGCCATGAATGGGTATTGCCCGCTCCCACGATTCCGATCCCGACCGATCATCGCCGGTTTCAGACCTTGCCAACCCGCCATCTGGCCGGAACATGGCCGGCTCGGACCGCCAGAGCCGTAGCGCGACGCCACTCAGCAGGGCCAACCCCATGAGCGCGACGACGTACGGTCCGACTGACCTTGATGACTTCCGTTTCATGCCAACTCCCCTCGGGCCCAGCGCACAATCCCGCCGCCGTCCGTGTTACGGCTAACATCGGTGCTGCTCGCGCTCGAGTGGAATCTGAATCAGGAAGGCCGCCCGATCAGACCAATCGGAACAACTTACCCCTTTCGACTCATTTCGCGTCCAATGAGTCCTCTTCCAACAAAATCGTGTCCGTGTGCTCGTAAGCCGGGGCACAGCAACAGAGAAACCGCAACTCGGAGTCCCCGACGTTCCGAATCTGGTGGGGAGCACCAGGCGGGATGGCAATCGCGTCCCCCGGTCCGACTTCCCTCTGCTCCTCCCCAATCCACATGACTCCCTTCCCCTCCAAGACGAAATAAATCTCTTCCGTGACCGGATGGTAGTGCCGCGTGGTGATGGCCCCCGAGGGGAGACGAGCCTCCGCGAGGCTTTGATTACGGATCGAAGAATTTCGATGCGCGAGCAGCTCCCGGATCTCGGAGCCATCCTTGGTGCGAAACGGTGTAGCGGAGGAGAGATTAATAATTTCCATCGAATTCTGACTCCAAACTCCAAACTCAAGAACTCCCAAACTCAGACACTCGGTCCCCCCCAAAGACCGCTCGGCCGGCTGGGCCTGCGAGCCGATGGGCCACCCGGAAAATCGCCCGTGAATCACTCATGAACGACTCATGAACCGCACCAATCCGAACCTGTGGCTCGACCGCGAGCCAGTCTCCCCCCAGTCAACATGGCGTGGAACTTCCGGGGACTCTATGAAATAACACCGACCGCCACGACCGCCGGTGGATACGAACGAATCCGCCAATCGGTGACTCGAGGGAGTTGCCGAAGGACCTCCTGATCGAGCCGCTCGTCAGATTCGACCACGAGGAGGCTCCCTGGGGGGGATCGGGACGCCAGATCGTCGAGCAGGCTTCGCATCCGACTCTCTTCGCTGACATAGAGGTCATACGGGGGGGAACAAAAAATCACCAAGGGATCCGTCCCAGGTCGCCAGTCGTGCTGTACCCAAAAAAATGTGTCGGACGCGAAGACCTGAACTTGGTCCACCACCCCCAAGCTCTCGGCATTCTTCGCAATCAGCCGCGCGGTGGGGTGGTGCCGCTCCACAAGCAGGGCCGTGACGGCGCCCCGGCTAATCGCTTCCAGTGCCAGGGCGCCGGTGCCGGCGAATAGATCGAGTGCCACCTTGCCGACGATGCCGGGGCCCACGAGATTAAAGACCGCTTCGCGGACTCGGTCCTTCATCGGACGCGTTCGAATGTCGCCGCTGTAGGCAAGTGGCCGACCACGGTGCGCCCCTCCTATAATTCGGAGTTGTCCGGACTCGGTCGGTTCGGACTCCTGGCGTCCCCGCTGGTGCGCTGGATCCGAGGGGGAACGAGAAGAACGTCCTCGTTTGTTCATGGGCCGTCTCAGTGTATGCTAATCTGAGTATGCTAATCTGAATGATCGGAAGAGTCACCGGACACGTTCCCGATGGGCTCCGCGACACTTTGGATCCCGACATGCGCTGGACGGTCATCATAGCGGTTCCTTTCCCTTTTGCATCCATCCTGGGACACTGATCGCATGCCCGACAATTTGAAGAATGCACCTCCGACGGAGACGAGCGACCACGCGACCATCGGTGGTTATTCCCCGAATCATTCTCCCATGAGGCAACTAAATCCGGTGGGCGAGGGGGCCCGACCAGGCTCATCCTCCCCACGGCGGCGGCTGGGCCTCGGTGCTGCCATCCTTCTGCTGTCCGCCACGGCCCCGCTTGTTCTTCTTGTTCTTCTTCGGAACGATGCAGTGGGACAGCCCCCCCCGTCGGTTGATGCCGAACAAGCCAGGCAAAACTACGAGGTGGCGGTCGAGCAATGGCGCGAGTACCTGAAAACTTTACGGGGCATCAACGTTCGCTATCTCTCGGCCGGTCGCTCCCAGTCGATGGCCCTGCGAGCCGAATGGGATCAGATGATGGAGCAAGGCGAGAAGGATATCGCCCCAGCGCTGCGAAGTGCCGCGCTCGCCGCCTTCCAGGCCGCTCCCAACCGCGATCCACAACTCGCCCAGCTCCTGCTGAACATGCTGTCGGATGACATTGAGCGGGACTTCTACCAGGATGCATTCGAACTCGGCTCGGCCCTCATCGCCAGCGGTCACGAAGCGGCGGAGATCCATGACCATACCGGAAAGGCCGCCTACGCCATCCACAAATTCGACGAGGCCCGGCCCGCCTTGCAACGAGCCCGTGACTTGGGGGTCCTCTCGGATCGATCCCGCTCGATGCTGCTGGAATTGGATGAGGTTCAGCAGCTCTGGGAGCAAGAGGTCGAGCAGCGGGAGGTGGACGCCCAGTCGGACTTGCCCAGGGTCCGGATTGTGACCAATCGAGGGGATGTGGTGGTGGAACTCTTTGAGGATCAGGCTCCCGACACGGTGGGAAACTTCATTCACCTCGTGGAAAACGGGTTCTATGAGAATCTCATCTTCCACCGGGTGCTGGCTGGGTTCATGGCGCAAACCGGTTGTCCCAACGGCGATGGCACGGGTGGCCCCGGCTACCGCGTTTACTGCGAAACCGACAAACCGGACCATCGCAATCACTTTCGAGGGTCGCTCAGCATGGCCAAGGGAGACGCGAAGCACACCGGTGGCTCCCAGTTCTTCATCACGTTTCAGCCCACGCCCCACCTGAACGGTCTCCATACCGTGTTTGGCCGAGTCATCGAGGGAATGGAGGTGGTGGATCGGATCCAACGTCGTGATCCCGAGAACCCCGACGTCCGGGATCCCGACCGCATTGAGCGAGCCGAGGTAATTCGAAAGCGGGACCATACGTACGTGCCGAGGAAAGTACGCTGATGTCGACCATGCACCCAAGAAGATTCACCCGATTGCATTTTCGATTTCCCACTCCATTGGTCTCGCGGGCCTTGTGGACCGCGTTGGCGCTCGGCTTTCTGCCACTCTCCCCCTCGCTCTCTCTCGGCTGGGAGGAAGAGGCGACAGAGTCCACCGCGGAAGCCCGCGTGGAAGCTCCAGTGGACGAAGTCGCTCCGGCGGAGGGAGTTGTCGAGCCGCCCAGTCGTCGCGACGTGCTGACTTTGGCCGCCGAGTGGCAGGCCAATCAACGGCAACTGGCGAATTTGAACGAAAACTACCAGCAGACAGTCAGTCCGGCCGAGCGGCAGCGAATCTTGGCCGATTACGAGCGACTGGTCAGCGACTCCCGCTCCGTGCTGGCGCGACTCCGCTCGGCCGCCGAGGCCCGCTTTCGAGCGGCCCCCCGGGAGGACCCTCCGATCACGTCGATTCTAGTTAGTTTCGTGAGCCAGGATCTGCAGCGGGACCGCCAGGACGCCGCCTGGGAACTCGGGGACCTGCTGCTTTCCCACGACGTGGACGCTACGGAACTGCTGGACGCCATGGGTCGCGCGGCCTACCATCGCGACGACTTCGTGACCGCGCAGAGCTATCTCGAGCGAGCCAAGGAGGCTGGGACGCTGTCCCGCGAAGGAGCGACCTACTTGGAGGATTCCGAACGAGCCGTGTCCCTCTGGCAGGAGGAACTGGCTATTCGGCAACGCGAGGCCGAAACCGACGATCTTCCCCAAGTTCGCTTGACCACCACCAAGGGAGAGATTCTGCTGGAACTATTCGAGAATGAGGCACCGGATACCGTGGGCAACTTCATCCACCTTGTCAGCTCGAAGTTCTACGAAAACTCGCCGTTCCACCGAGTTCTCGGGAACTTCATGGCTCAGGGGGGAAGTAACTCCGACGATGGCCTGGGGGGTCCGGGGTACGAGATTTACTGTGAGACGGATCGAGACGACCACCGCAAACACTTTCGAGGGTCGCTCAGCATGGCGAAACGGCCAGAACCGAACTCGGGAAGCTCCCAGTTTTTTCTGACTTTCCGACGCACATCCCACCTCGACGGTGACCATACGGTCTTTGGACGCGTGCTGGAGGGCTGGGAGGTCCTGGAGAAATTGCAGCGGCGCGATCCGACTCGACCAGGCCAACCCGCTCCGGATCGGATTTTGAAGGCGGAAGTGGTCCGTCAGCGGGATCATGACTACCAGCCGAACAGGGTCCGCTAATCGGGTCTCCCCCCTACGAGCAAAAGAGGAAAATTCGAATTGGGAAGAAACTTGGCGAGGTCAATGCGACCTGATACAACTCGAAAAGTGAGAGACGATGGCATCTGAGTGGTATTACGAGTCGTTGGGACAGATCCTGGGGCCGATCACCTCCCCGGAACTACTACAGAAGGTCCGTCGCGGGGAGATTCGCGAGGCGACTCGAATTCGGAAGGATGACTCTCAGTGGGTCGACGCGATTGAGGTCGGGGGGCTATTCGAAGCCGCTCATCGCGCCGCCGTCTCCTACACCTGCCCCTACTGCGGCGGGGAAACCGAGAAACCTCCGACCCTTTGCCTGCAGTGCGACCGTGAGATTTCGGCCGCCTATCTGAAGCGAGACAAGACCGCCAACTCCTCGAATGCATCTCACTCTGAAGCGGGGAGCAAGGCCGATCGCGCCAACTCAACTCGAAATCGAAGCGAGGTCGCTGACCTGACCAGTGAGGGAAACGGCACCCCCTCGGTCATCCGTTGGTTGCGTTCCTGGGTCCGTTAGTCTCGGCAAATTCACCCATCTTCTGCGGGAAAGGGAGTTGACGGATGCTCTCCGCGCTCCTAGTCTAGCATCTCAACTACTTATCTTGCACCGATTTCTTCATTTTCATTACTAATCACCTCATCGTCTTATTGCGCGGTAAATCGAAGGCGGCTGTGAATTTGAAATCCTTGAAGGTCTTTTGTGACGTCGTGAACCGACGGAGTTTTTCCAAGGCGGCTCACAACAACGGGCTGACTCAATCGGGTGCAAGCCAAGTCGTTCATCAATTGGAAGAGCGTTTAGGGGTCAAGTTGATCGATCGTTCGAAGCGTCCGTTTGTCTTGACGGCGGAAGGAGAGGTGTACTACGAGGGGTGTCGCCCCATTGTTCAGCGTTATGTCGCCCTGGAAGAAGAGGTGCGGACGATGCGTCAGGAGGTGGCGGGACGCGTCCGAATTGCCTCGATCTATTCCGTGGGACTCAGCCACATGAATCGGTTCATCCAGTATTTCATGGGGCTTTATCCCAAGGCGAACATTCGGCTGGACTATGAGCATCCCGCTCGGGTGTACGATTTGGTGGAGAACGATCAGGTGGATTTGGGGCTGATCAGTTTTCCCAAGAGCACGCGAACGATTGCCGCCTTGAATTGGCGCGAGGAGCCGATGGTCTTCGTCAGCTCGCCGCAACATCCCTTGGCTCAGCAGGAATCCATTCGAGTAGAAAACTTACAGGGAGTGAATATGGTGGGATTCGACCAGGGCCTGAAAATTCGTCGAGCAATCGATCGCGCTCTGGGGGCACATGGTGTCCAGGTGAATCTCGTCATGGCATTCGACAATATTGAGACGCTGAAGCGGGCCATCGAAATCAACGCGGGGGTCAGTCTGCTTCCCGAGCCGACGGTGGTTCGCGAGGTACAGCTCGGCTCCCTGGTTGCTCGTCCCTTGGCCAATGAGGAGCTGGTCCGGCCGCTGGGCATCATCTATCGCCGCGGGAAGGAATTGGGCACGGCAGCCCGCCGTTTCATGCAATTGCTGCAGGAACAGCAGGAGAATTCGCCCTCGGCGGTGCCGGCCACGACTCCCATTGCCACCGCGCCCCACAATGCCACATCGGAATCGCCGATCGCGGACGCCGTGCCGCGGGAGGTGGCTCCCTCGGTCTCCCCTTCACCCCCTTCGGCACCCAACAATGGTTCCGCGGAGGATTCCTCGGCGGACGTCGGGGCCGAGAAGGCTCCACCACGGCAGCGAAAGCGGGTCCCCTGCGGCTCGGCGGACGCCCCGGGCAATGCCGACAGTGCCGACTGAAGCCCCCAAAAGGCTCTCCGGCCTCGCGGCTCGCCCAGCTCATCGATCTTTAGTCTCTGCATTTTTTTTCTGGTAGGTACGGCGGAATGACTAGTGCACATCCTCTCGGGTTTCCGGCTCCCCAAGGTCTCTACGATCCCACGTATGAAAAAGATAGTTGCGGGGTCGGCTTTGTCGCTCATATCAAGGGGAAGCGAAGCCACCAGATCGTCTTGGACGCCGATCAAGTCCTCCGAGCCATGGAGCATCGGGGGGCCTGCGGTTGCGAGGAGAACACGGGGGATGGAGCGGGGATCCTGACGGCACTGCCGGACGATTTCCTTCGCAAAGTAGCTCGAGTGCATTTTCAGGTCGAGCTACCACCGCCGGGACAATTCGCGGCCGGAGTCGTTTTCTTTCCCCAACAGGAGGGAGAGCGCGAACGTTGTCGGGCCGAGCTGGAGCGATTGATTGAAGAGCAGGGGCAACGGCTGGTCGGCTGGCGGCCACTCCCCACCGACCCGGACAAGGCGGACATCGGCCCTTCGGCTCGAGCCGCCGAACCTCACATGGAACAGCTGTTCGTGGCGGCCGGTCTCGATGCCGATCAGCAACCCTTGGAGGGGGACGCCTTCGAGCGGCAACTGTACATCATTCGTAAGCGAGCAAGTCACATCTTGCGAACGGCGAAGGACTTGACGCAGGCCAAGATGTTCTTCATCTGCAGCCTGTCAACCAAGGTGATGATTTACAAGGGGATGCTGCGCCCCGATCAGGTCCTTCCCTATTACCCAGACCTGCTCGATCCAGACTATCAGACTCACCTGGCCATGGTGCACTCCCGTTTTTCCACGAACACCTTCCCCAGTTGGGATCGGGCTCAACCGAATCGGTTTATGAGCCACAATGGTGAGATCAACACGCTGAAGGGGAACGTGAACTGGATGCGGGCTCGTGAAGGGTTGGCGGAAAGCGAGCTGTTCGGCGAGGAGATCCGTAAGCTGTTCCCCATCGTCGAACCCGATTGTTCGGACTCGGGAACCTTCGACAACGTGTTGGAATTCCTCTTGATGTCAGGCCGCTCGCTTCAAGAGGCGGTCATGATGATGATTCCCGAAGCGTGGCAGAAGCACGAGACGATGCCGGAGAGCAAGCGAGCGTTTTATGAATTCCACTCCTCGCTGATGGAACCGTGGGACGGACCCGCGTCGATCGTCTTTACCGATGGGCACTATATCGGCGCGGTGCTCGACCGCAACGGACTCCGCCCCAGCCGCTACTACTTGACTTCGGATGATCGAGTGATCATGGCCAGCGAAGTCGGTGTTCTTCCGGTTGATCCCGAGTTGGTGATTGCGAAGGGACGTTTGCAGCCGGGTCGAATGTTCCTGGTCGATTTCAATCGCGGGGAATTGATTTCCGACGAGGACTTGAAAGAGAACTTGGCGGGCCGCCGCCCTTATGCGGAATGGCTGAAGAAGGGGCGAATCGAACTGAAGGATCTTCGTCCCAGCAAGGAAGCTCATGGCTTTGCCCCCGAATCGCTTCTCGATCGGATGAAGGCTTTCGGATACACGGCCGAGACGATGCAGTTCATGCTGCTTCCGCTGGTGATGGAAAAACGCGATCCCATCGGCTCGATGGGTAACGACTCGGCACTCGCCTGCCTGAGCGATCATCCGCGGATGTTGTATGACTATTTCAAGCAGCTTTTCGCTCAGGTGACCAATCCCGCGATCGATTCGATTCGCGAGGAGATCATCATGTCGCTGGAGTGCTACATTGGTCCCGAAAAGAATCTGCTCGACTCGACTCCCGAACATGCTCAGCGTCTCCTGATCCCTCATCCCATTTTGACGAACGAGGAACTCGGGGCGATCAAGCACTTGGACTACCGAGGCTGGCGGTCGCGAACCATCGACATCACCTACCCGATTCAGGAGGGGGCGGCCGGTCTGACGGCCGCCTTGGATCGGATCTGCGCCGAGGCCGAGGCGGCGATCGACGCGGGTTTCAGCCTGATCATCCTGTCCGATCGGGAGATCTCCGAGCACCGCGTCCCGCTCAGTTCCCTCTTGGCGTGTGGAGCCGTGCACCATCATTTGGTCCGCCAGGCCAAGCGGACGCGGATCGGGCTGATCCTGGAAACGGGGGAAGCTCGAGAAGTACACCATCACTGTCTGTTGGTCGGCTATGGGGCCGATGCCATCAATCCGTACCTCGCCTTCGAAGCCTTGTGGCAGGCCCTTCGGGACGATCTGCTTTCTCACCGCGAATTCGAGAACGACCAGAAACTGGTCGCCGCGTATCGCAAGGGTGTCGCCAAGGGGATGCTGAAGGTGATGGCCAAGATGGGCATTTCGACGCTGCAATCCTACAAGGGAGCACAGATCTTCGAGGCGCTCGGATTGAAGTCCGATGTGGTCGCTCGATGCTTCACCGGGACGGCCAGTCGCGTCCAAGGGGTCGGTTTCGATGTCCTGGCCGATGAGGCCCTGCGGCGCCATCGGCTCGGCTACCCCGAGCGTTCCGTGGATGCACTTCCGGTCCTTCCCAATCCGGGAGAGTTTCACTGGCGGGCGGAAGGGGAGAAGCATGGCTGGGATCCGCAGGCCATCGCCGATTTGCAGATCGCCGCTCGCGGGGGCGACGAGCAGGCTTATTGGCGATTTGCCGAACATACCAATCGGGACGCGCGGGTCCGCAACACGCTCCGGGGACTTCTGCGATTCAAGGAAGTGAGTGCCGAGCAGTCCGTCCCCTTGGAGGAAGTGGAGCCGGCGAAAGATATCGTGAAGCGATTCTGCACGGGGGCCATGAGCTTCGGGTCGATTTCGGCCGAGGCCCACGAAACGCTGGCCGTGGCCATGAACCGCCTGGGCGGCAAGAGCAACACGGGCGAAGGAGGCGAGGATCCCGAGCGATTCAAGCCACTTCCCAACGGTGACAGCAAGCGGTCCGCGATCAAACAAATCGCTTCGGGCCGATTCGGCGTGACCATCAGCTACTTGACCAACGCCGACGAGCTTCAAATCAAGATTTCACAGGGTGCCAAGCCGGGCGAAGGGGGTGAACTGCCGGGCAAGAAGGTCGACGAGACCATTGCCCGCATCCGATACTCCACGCCGGGGGTCGGGCTGATCAGCCCTCCCCCTCACCACGATATCTACTCCATCGAAGACCTCGCACAGCTGATCCACGATCTGAAGAATGCCAATCCCGAGGCACGCATAAGTGTCAAGCTAGTGTCAGAAGTCGGAGTGGGAACGGTGGCCGCCGGAGTCTCCAAGGCTCATGCCGACCACATCCTGATTTCAGGAGATGTCGGCGGAACCGGGGCATCTCCGCTGACCAGCATCAAGCACGCGGGACTTCCCTGGGAATTGGGAATTGCCGAGACGCACCAGACGCTGGTCCTGAACGATTTGCGAAGCCGCGTGACACTGCAAACCGATGGTGGGATCAAGACGGGGCGGGACGTGGTCATCGCCGCCCTACTGGGAGCCGAGGAAATGGGTTTCTCCACCGCTCCCCTCATCACGCTCGGCTGCATCATGATGCGGAAGTGCCATCTCAATACC